>JAYUBV010000029.1:0-2773 GCA_043740655.1 Pseudomonadota bacterium
GCCTGCCGCCAGCAAACCGTCTTCGCCACCGAACGCATAGGCGTGGATCTGCTCGTCCAGCTTTTCGTACAGCCCCGGGACCGCAAAGGCAGCCACGGGATTGGCGAGATCGGACTTCACGTGATCGAGGAAGTCCCCGGCCACACCCCTTGTTTCCAAGTGGCTAATGTACTCTTGGTAGCCGAGCATTTCGGAGAAGGGCTTTTTGAAAAAATTTCGTTGCACAATGGCTTCCGCACTGAAGGTTTCCCATTCCTCAATGAAGTGTTGCGACAGCATTTTCACCGCGCTCGGATTGTGGCAGCCCAGGCACGAGATAGGCGCCGACACCGGCACGCGAAGTTGCCGCTGGCGATTGCTCTTCCCGTCCCATGCGTAGCGAGTTTGACGTTGGATCTCTACCCGCCGCCCCGCATCCCACGCCAGGCGGATCGAATCGAAAATAAAATCCCGCGCGCTCCCGGGGACGTCGCGTTCCCCATCGCGAATGCGCGTTTTAATGCGAATCTCGTCGGGCAATAGCAGACCGCCGTCCCGCGCATTCTCCGCCCACTGCTCGTTCACATCGATCACCTTCACCGAACCGCCGGGCAACGTCAGTTCGAGCCGCTTCACCACGTGAAAACCAAAACCGAGATCGGATCCGGGTTCGTCGCCGTGCGGAATAAAGGTGGGGTAGGCTACCTGAAGTTTCCCCTGATTTTCGGGAGCGTAAATGGCCTGTAGATCGCGGAAGGTCTGCGACTGCACGAAGGTTTGGTAACTCTTCTCGAAGTCTTCGAGGTTTTTACCACGGAACGGCCCCTCGAGTGCCTTAAGCCAACGCGTTAAATTCTCTGAGGAAAGGTGGGGCGCCAATTCCGAAGCCACCGCCAGCCAAGGGCTTACGGAGAGAATGAGAATCACTATCAACCAGCGCATCGCCGGACCTTAAAGGAAGGCAGTATTTAGGGCAAGTCTTCGATGAAGACGCCCTGGTTGACTGGCTTGGTGTTCAACACCTGGATGTTTTGCGCGCGGCACTTTTCCGCAACCTTCGTTTTCTGTCCGGGCTCTACCAACACCAACAAACTTCCACCCGAAGCGGCGCCACACACCTTAGCCGCCAGCACCCCCTCTTGGTTGAGGAACGTAATCATCTCGTCGAGCCTCGGCGTGTTTACCTTGAACAGCTCACGCCGCACGCGCCACTCTTCGTTCAGTAATTTGCCGATGTGGCCCCAGTTATTGACGCCGGCCTCCAGTTCCTCGTGCACCTGGGCCGCGATGTCGCGGATGGCGTGAAAGCCTTTCAGAATGTCGGGTCGACCCTCGATGGCCCCCTTCAGGATCTCCCAGTTGCTGGCGCCGCTATCGTGCGACTCGCCGGAAAATAACACCAGGGTGCGATCTCCCAGCGCCTCGAACACGGAATTAGAAAAGGTGCCGATGTTGAGTCCACCGATATCCCACTGGTAGGACTTCAGTCCGCCGAACAATGCCGCTAGATAATCTTGCGTGCCGGTGGGTACGTTGAGGAACGCCGCTTCGATGTCGCGCGCCCACTCCAGCATCTTTAACTGCCAACCCTGATCCACCAAAGTATTTAGGTAACGTGCGGTCGCGCGCAGCAACGCTACGCACAACGCGGACGATCCGCCCAGTCCGCTACGCGGGGGGGCCCCTGTGCGAAATTTCATTTCCAGCGTCACCGCCGGTAACTCCGGTAGCCGCGACAGGTAACTCGTGACTACCCACGCCGGAAACCGCACGCCCGCCGGCAGCCGATCCAGCTCCTTGCGTTCGGGAATCCCTTTGAAGCTAGCCTTCTCGTTGGTGGACGAACTCATCGACAGCTGAAAAGGGGTCCCTCCCTTGGCGGTGACCTCTACCTCGGCATAAAGATCCAGTGCCACGTTCACCGTCTTGGAGGGGCCAACCAAGCAGTAGAGGGGCCATATGTCGAGGGTACCTCCGGCCAGGTCCGCTCGCGTGGGGGCTTTGACGACGTAATGCATGGGCTTTTCCTTTTAAAAATTTAGGGAAATTCGATCACGACTTCGCCGGGACGAACGTAACCCAACGTGTGGCGTACCGACCGTTCCTGTTCCCGCACGTCGCCCTTCATGCCGGCGACCTTCTTTTCCAAATTATCTTTCTCGCGTTTCACGTCCACCAGCCGCTGCGTCAGCATTTCGTTCTCGGACTTGATGCGCGTGAAATCCCGCACGCCCCGGCGAGAAAAAATCGCGGCGTAGACGTTCAAAAGCAAAACACCGACGGCGAGTATGCGCAGTACGGCGGCAAGGCTAATCATGTCGTTAAGCCCCTGGGTTAGAGGTCTATCAAATGGTGAGCACCTGAATGGTGTTCGTGGAGCCGTGCTCCAAACGCGGCAAACCAGCGGTCATCACTAGTTTATCGCCAGATCCGACGACATGCCAGGCGAGAAGCCGCTGGCCGATCGCTTCGAACACCGCGGTACTCGAGATGAGGTTCTCCATGTCTTCGATGAAGAAGGCATGCACGCCCCAGAAGAGCGAGGACTGGAAGTAGGTCTTTACCGACGAGGTGGCGGCCACGATGGGGTTCACGTTGCGGCATTTGGATGCCAGGAGAGCCGATTGGCCGGACTGCGTTACAACCACCATCAACTTGGCCTTAAGTACCGTAGAAAGACGCACGCCGCTTTGGAGCAACGCCATGGCGACCTGCGAACGTTCATCCAGCATCCACTCGTGGGCCAGAATCGGCGGGGGCGCGGGCTCGACCTCCATCTCTTCGATGATCTTGC
>JAYUBV010000030.1:0-2771 GCA_043740655.1 Pseudomonadota bacterium
CGGCGGCAACATGATCTTTGATGCGGTGGTCCCCGACGCACGCCAGCTCACCGTGTTGCGTGAGGACGTGGTGGACGTGCACTCGCCGATGCAGGCGTACGAAACCTATTTACGTTTGCTAGATCACCCCGAAATATCGGTCAGCTGGTGGGCCGCCCTGTCTTTACTGCGCGCCGAGGACCCCGGCCACCAATCGCTCAAACTGACGTTGGATCGCTTTCCCTTAGCCATTTTCCGTGGCGGGAACCGCCTCTACCGCCCGTTGCTCGACTTTATCGAGCGCAAGAGATTAGAGCTTCGGGGGCTGCCGCTTCAGCCCGCTCCCACGAGTGAGCTGTGGACGGAAACCGCCTTTGAAATAAGCCAATGGCACGTTCGCCAACAGAAAGGTCAAGTCCGGACCGTGGCGAACCGAGCAATCTTGAGCCGCTCCGAAAAAGAGCGGTTGATGAAGCTTTCCGAAGCGCTGCTCGTCGAGGCCATCCACTGGGGCCGCACTATGGCGGTGCGCGGAGCGGCCGCGATTGCCCTAGGGCGTCTTCAAATCAAGGACCTACGTCCACTAAAAATTCTATGCCGGGCGGCCCGCGTGCGACGCACCTACCGCCAACGGATCCGCCAAGGACGCCTGCACATCGACGCACTTTTCGCGCTCGGCGAACTTAGTTGGGAACACCCTCTGGTCACTCAAACGCTGGCGAAGAATCTTTCGCAGAAATGGCAGGACGCGGATGAGGTTAAGCTTCTCGCACTGGATCTGGTGCGTCGCCTACGTTGCTCCGGCCCCAGTTTAGACCAAGCCTTAAAGCATACGCTCGAGAACGGAAACAAAACCCTTCGCCAGAAGGCGCTCGAAGTTTCCCGCGACGGCCGACGTTTTTCCGAATCAGAAATGGAACGGCTTGTCGTCCGCGGGGTCCTACTCGATCCGGCCAGTCTCCCCTACGAAAAGATCGAAGCCATACGGCGCTTTAGTACGAACGTCGACCCCGACGATCTGCCTGAGATTGTTTTTTTGGAATCCCGTTTAGAAGAAGACACGGACCACTCCGTGCGGGAGGCCTTGATCCACACGCTGAGTGAGCAAGGCGTGGCGAACGTATGGACCCTCCTGTACGTCAGTCGCCTTTCGATCGAGTCACGCTCCGCCTACTTGCGGGCGCTCAGCGCGCGGCCACCCGACGCGGCCAAGCTTCAGCGCGCCATCGAACAAGCCGAGTCAATCGAGCCGTCCTTCGCCGGTCACGAATTCGTTCGCGAGCTAGACACGCGATTTCTATCCGGACATAGCCGGGCGACCGCCCGCTCGGTTCGGGCCTTTTTCAGGTCATTCGGACGGGAAACCGTATTCGCGCTCGTGCTGACGTCCTTTCTCATGCTGGAAACGGTTGCAAGCTTCGGCCTGGTATATCGCTGTTTCTCGCGTCTGTCTTCGCAACACAGCGCCTACGAGAAGAACATTAAGGAGCTAAGCGCATTCGAAGGGGCGATTGCGAACGAGCGGTACCAAAAACTCGCGTTCTCGCTTCCCGGATTTCTTCGATCCTCGGATGCGTCGACCTACCCTTCCGATGAGGAATTTAGGTGGGCAAACCACCTTCGGGAGGCAATCGCCGAGCTGGCCAGCAACCCATTAGTCAAAAAACGCGAAGAAACGGTCCAAACCATTAAGCAACTTACCCACCGGATTGAACTGGAGTACCACCGTCGCAGTAACGAAAGTCGTCGCGACAAGACCGGTCTCATCATGCTGTATACGACGCTAAACCTCGTTTCCAACATCCTGGGCTTTTTCTTCGCCGCGCTGGCCACCCGCACCGTACGTAAGGCAATTCGCCACCGTTTGCAGGCCGAGCGGTCGATTCGCGAGAGCGAAGAGCGGTTCCGTCTGAGCATCACCGGCATTAAGGACCACGCTATTTTTACGGTTAGCGAAGAAGGCACGATCGTAACGTGGAACCAAGCGGCCGAAGATATGACGGGTTACTCCGCGACCGAGATCACGGGACAAAAACTAACCGTGCTATTCAGTAACCGCGGAACCCGATCGGGTAACGTCCCCCACGAACTGCGTCAGTGCCAAAAGGTGGGCTGGTACCAGGGCGAAAACTCCATCGCCCGCAAGGATGGAACTCACTTCTCGGGCCACCTCACCCTTACCGCCCTCAAAAACGAAAAAGGCGGCACCCGCGGTATCGTCGCGGTGGTTCGTAAACACACCCACCCCCAAGCGGCCTGACTTCGTCGACCTTGCCTTCGCGCCCACCTATTGAGTACTTTAGGATTTCATTAAATTTCTAATGGCGAAATTCCGTGGGGGGGATGGATGCGACACACTCTTTGGTTTTCTCTGTTTTTGGTCATCGCGGGGTGCGACTCGCCCAGGGCCGGCAAGCTCGAACTCAGCGCCCACTCCGATCGCGCCCCCGAGGAATTTAGTTCGGAAACCTCCCGCCATTTTCACGTCTTCCGCCGCGACCAATTGGATGAGCAAGAAGCCGGAGCCTCGGCGGCGCCACTAACCTACAGTGTAGAGAAATACTCCCTCGAAGGCCGGTTCGATTGGGCCACTCAGGTTTTCCACGGCGAGGTCACGATCGATTTGAAGGTCGAAGAAAAAGCGACCACCATCGCGCTCGATAGTCTCGTCGGAAAAGTGCACAGCGTGAAGCTCGCCTCCGGCGCGAACCTTTCCTACGATCTGGTTCCGGGAAAAATTCGTATCGCCCTACCGCATCTGGACGTTCGCAGTGACACCCAAAAAGCCATCA
>JAYUBV010000031.1:0-2757 GCA_043740655.1 Pseudomonadota bacterium
ACGCGTGAATCGGGCATCGCGCTGGCCAACGGCGAAAGCCGCGGCAGCCTCGTGCGATCGTTCTTTACGGAAGGGCTCTTGCTCGGCGTGGCCGGATCGGGCTTCGGCATCGCCGGCACCTGGCTCATCGATAAGCTGTGGTTAAGTCGGGGCATCCTCATGCCGCCGCCGCCCGGATTTGAAGGGTACTACTACGCGTACTTAAAACTCTCGCCGGTGGGTGCGCTGTGGTGGACGGGACTCGGCTTGGGCGGCACGTTGCTCGCCACGTGGTTCGCCACGCGATCGCTGCGTCGCCGGCCCATCGTGGAGATGCTTGCGCATGTCTAAGCCAAGGCGTCAGCTAGAGGGTATGTTTAGAAAACTTTTGTACCCCGCTCTGGTTGTTTCTTTTTTATCGCTCACCTGGTTTTTGATGCACCGGGTGGATTCGACGATTTGGGATCTCGTGCCGGGGCTCTTATCGCTACCGACGCTGGGGCTGATGCTCTGCCTCGAGCGCAAGCTGCCGCGCCGCCCGCAATGGTTAGAGGATTTTGGCGAGACGTGGAGCGACTGGTTGCACACGCTGGTGCTGTTTCCCATCGTGCTGAAAGTGGCCCAGCTCACCGCTTCGGTACTGGCGTTGCGCCCGTTCGGCTTCGCGGGTTTGGCGAACCCGCTAGCGTCGTGGGGAGTCATCCCGCAGTTTGCGGTGTGGTTAGTCGTAGCCGAGTTTTGTTTTTACTGGTTTCACCGATTCTCCCACGAGCTTCCCTTCCTGTGGAATTTTCACCGCGTGCATCACGGTGCCCAACGCGTGTATTTCGCCAACGCCGGGCGGTTTCACCCCGTGGACCTGTGGTTAGTCATGACCGTCTACTTCTTCCCGCTTTACCTGTTCCAGCTCCCGCAGGAGATCATGGTGCTATTCCTAGCCGCCAACGTGATCACCGGACTACTCGAGCACGCCAACGTGGATTTTTCCGCGGGGCCGTTCAACTACGTGTTCAACACGGCGGAGCTACACCGTTGGCACCACTCCACGATTTTGAAAGAGGCGAACCAAAACTACGGCAAGGTGCTCTGCGTTTGGGATTTGGCCTTCCGCAGCCATTGCGTGCGCCACGATTCCGAAATTGATGAGGTGGGATTGACCGCCGGGGAAGCCATCGTGCCGCCGACGATTCGTGGGCAGTGGGGCGTTCCCTTTCGCAAAAAGCGTCGGGAGGATTTGGCGTGAAGAAGCTAAACTATTTTCTAACTGGCGGGCCCGCATTCGCGCAGAGCTTCCGTCTATTCCAAAAACTGGGGTTCGATACTTCGATAGTCTTCGGCCACCACATTAACGGCCGCACGGAAGAGCGCGAGATCTCGCACATTGAATACGACGGCATGAACGGCTTGACCGAGCAGCTACGCCAGACCGGGACGTTGACCGACCAGTCGTTTCCCCAGGTCCCTCTGCGAAAACGCGGTTTCCTGCTCTTTACTTTGATTCGCCGGTTTTTTCAGTACTTCCGTATCCTGTGGCAGTTCTCGCGCAAAAGCCAAGAGTGGCGCGTGGAACCCCGCAAGGTCGCCGTGCCGTTTACGGTGTGGAAGTTCTTTACCCCCGAAGAGACCGAAGCTTCTCGCCAAGCCGCTAAGGCGGCGGGCGTGTCGTTGAACTCGCATTTGCTTTTCCACTTAAACGAAACGGTGAAGCCACGGATGGCACCGTCGAAGCACCCCTCCACCTGGATCGTGCCCGTGTCGCTCTACGCTTCCGCCGAGCAGGTGCACGAGCCCGGTATGCGCACGTCGGTGATGGAGGTCGGACTGATGCCTAACGACGGCCCCGTACAGGTGCACGCCAAGGTCCGTAAGGAAGTGGACCAGGAGTCCTACTGGGGGGCGATCGTAGCGGTGCTCATCAATCACTTTCTTCCCGCCAGGTTGAATAGTGCGATCCTCGCCGCGACCGTGGCGACGAAACGCCGTGTAGGGACCTTTAGCAATTTAGGACGCTGGACCGGAAACGAAAAGGCGAGCGACGAGGCGTGGTCGGTCGTGCCTCCGGTTCACCCGGGGCAACCACTTGGCGTGGGCGTAATCGAATTTAACGGAAAGTTAGGGGTAGGGATGAAGTTCGATCCTTACCTGGGAATGGATGAGGCGGAGGGCCGCTTCGTGCTGGAACGGTTTAAAGAGTCGCTTACCAAATGGCGGTACCGGTGAACCAAACGGGACGTGGAGGGAGAGACCAGTGAGTGAAGTTTTGTTCCGAATGAAAGACCTGCACTACCGCTATCGGTTGGACGGACAGTGGGTGCCGGCGCTGAATGGCGTGAACGCCGAGATTACGACGGGAAAGGTGACCTGCCTCTCCGGCCCGTCGGGCTCGGGCAAGAGTACGCTGTTAAACCTGCTGGGGCTTTTGGACCAGCCCGCTTCGGGGGAGCTGTCGTTGCAGGGACGTTGCCTTTCGACGGTGACGGAAGGGGAGAAGGAAAAGCTGCGGCTGTTCCAGCTGGGGTTCATCTTCCAGGCGTTCAATCTTTTCCCGGCGCTGACCGCGGAAGAAAATGTGGAGTACTTCCTGGTGAAACAAGGGGTGGTCTCCTCCGAGCGACGGGCCCGCGTGAAAGATTCGCTAGAGGCCGTAGGGATTCTCGATCAGGCTAAGAAGCGTCCTAACCAAATGAGCGGCGGGCAGCGGCAGCGCGTAGCGATCGCGCGCGCGTTGGCCAAGCATCCCAAAGTGATTTTAGCGGACGAACCGACCGCAAGCCTCGA
>JAYUBV010000032.1:0-2755 GCA_043740655.1 Pseudomonadota bacterium
ATAAGTCGCGCTCGCTCGTGACCGCTACCTTTCAAGCTTGATGGGAGACTGACACCTTTTGCGTTTGCTACCTTTCAAGCTTGAGGGGAGACTGACACCTTTTGCGGAAGCTATTTCATACCGCGCAACCGGCGTACGGTTAACAAACTCACTTCGGCCGGAGCATCTGGAAGCGGAACCGAATCAAATTTCAACACGCTCAGCGAGTTGTTGGAGCTTGGCGGCGGGGGCGTTTTTTTTGAGTCCTCTTTCGGGGGCTGTTTCCGGCTGGCCGCGTTTTGCGCCGCCCCGGCGTTCATGGCGTAGAGCATCGCCAGATTATTGAAGGAGCCGGACGCGCCCGACGCTGCGGTAGTACTCACGGCCGATAACTGGGTGGCGCTTACCACTTGGGAAGGGTTCGCCACGACGGTCGGAGTCGTTTGAACCGGCGTCGACCCTGCCTGGGAAGGGTTTGCCACGACGACCGAAGCCGTTTGAAGGGACGTCGACCCTGCCGTCGCAGAGGTCATTCCGCCCACTTCCGCGCCGTTCGGAGAAAAAGTGTAAATACTCCCCCCAGCCGCCGTTAGGCTACTCTGTTTGGCATTTTGGGGAATGGACATCTTCGTATCTCCGGCCCTTACCGTGGTCCCCGACACATCGGCGGCCCTTTGCCCGCAGGAGGCTCCATAACATTGCATCAGCGTAAGATCGACCGGCGCCACCCCCCGAGTCACTCGCTCCTCATTCAGCTGACGAACCGAGCCGTAAATTTTTGTCATTTCGGGTGAGTCAGAGGAGAACTCACCCAGGCCGGGGAAATAGGTGCTCCCCGATTTGCTGCCGTGAGCATCGAGATATACCGTTCGGATTTCGTCGGGTGTGTTCCGGATGGCTTCGCTAATTCCGTGGAGGGTCTGAGGGTTTTCAAACCGTCCGACCGGAACCTCTTCGGTGTAGTGCTTAATATCCCGCCCGATGGGGTTCTTCGAGCAATTTCCCCCTAAGCAAACCATATCGTTCCTCCCGATCCCTTTATCGATCGGTAGCCGTTCTTTACCCGTTTCACCCGTCTTGACTTCGGGGGGACCGCGGACGCTTTCCTGCGAAAAGAGATTATCCTTGGCGGTTTTGAAGGCTGCGTTGGACTGGGTAAACTCGCCCTTCGCCAACTCGAGCTGCTCGTCCCGCACTCGAGTGGCGTCCGCAATCTGATTTTTCAGCTTAGCGATCTCGGCATCATTCCCCGACGCCGCCGAGAGAGTCTGAATCTTCCCCTCTAGTTCCTTAATCTTTTCCTGCTGCTGAGCCGCCCCCCCCAGATATTTGGCGGACTCCCCCAAAGAGCGAATCCCCAGGGCGGAGCTCCCCACCACACTCTGAAAATAGCTTTGCCCCCGGTCCCCTTCGGCCGTCGCTACGATGGGCAGAAGTAGAATGAGAAACAGCAACGTTTTCCGCTTTCCGGGGGTCAAATTTGACAAAATATGGCGCAGCACGAAGGGCTAAATCTGCAACGCGTATGCCGTAAGAATGCGGGGCCTGGTGGCTGGGTTTACATTCAAGTGAGAATAAGCCGTAGTCGCCCGCCCAAAAGTTCGACACCCCACTGCCGCGGATCCCAAAGGGGATCCCAAAGGTGTCAGTCTCCCCTCAAGCTTGATAAGTCGCGCTCGCTCGTGACCGCTACCTTTCAAGCTTGAGGGGAGACTGACACCTTTTTACTCGTCGAGTAGCCGTGATTCAGATGCACGGTACGTTTTAGAAAGCAGGAAAGCCTGGTCGTGGAGCAATTGGATATTCATGTAGGAATACCACGAGGTTTTTTGATCGGTTTTGCGGCTCACCAATCGACGATTAAATGCCAAAACCAAAAATCGAAGAGTTTCCTCATGGAAGGCCAACGTTGGGCGTGATGCACCGATTAGAGAGCCAATTCCCTGCGGAGCAGCGAGCCGCCGACAAAACGCGCCACATTTATCGTCAATTAAATTCAAAAAAGGGGGGAGCGCATCCGTACGCCGCCCCCCGCCGGACTCCGCGATAGTTCGGACGTACGAAGTTTAAGTTGAAGACGGAAAGGAATCGCCACCCCAGTCGAAGCCCCCAAGCTTTTTAAGCCAACCGCCGCCCTCGCCAACGCTGACTTCCCCGCCGTACCAACCTGCGGCCCACGCGCTAACTCAGCACCCCTGCGCAGCTACAACCATTGCGAGATTCGTGCGCGTATACGCCAGTTGATTACAAGGGTTTGCGAGATCTCTCGGTTTGCGCCGCGATGGCGTGACGGCTGGCCTTAACGGCGTCGGCGGCGTGACCCGGCGAGATTTTCTACGAAAGCCTCGGGCACCTGGCGATAGAGCGGGGCGCTCAGGGAGAGGCACTGGCGTCGCAAGGACCCTTGGGCCCCGGCGATGAAGGCCCGCATTTTCTTAGCGCCGGCGTTGTTTCTGAGCGACGGCGCCTTCAGGATATCGTCGATCACCGCGTAGTCGTGATCGAGGCCTAGGAGATCGCCCAGCTTTTTGAACCGGGCAATGAGGGGCGACGACACTTTGGGGTACGAAAGGCTCAGTAGCTCCAGCTGATGGCGCGAGTATTTCACGCTCTTTCGCCACTCGTGGAACTCGTGGGGATTGCGAAGGCGGTAAGAAAGTTCCCGCCGTTTCCTTCCCGCGCGGTACGTCTTTTTTAAACCACGCTTTATGGAGTCGTCACCGGTGGCGCGGACCGGAAGAGTTTTCCAGCGCGCGATCAACTTTTTTAGCCGGGA
>JAYUBV010000033.1:0-2752 GCA_043740655.1 Pseudomonadota bacterium
TTGATCTGCATCGGGGTTAGGCACGTGGGTAAGGAGTTTGACACCGAAACGGTCCGAACCGAGTTCCGCCGCGGGCTGCCGCAAGAATTTCTTGACTGGGCGATAAAGACCCACGGAATAAAGGTCCCTTCGCTGGCGTCCACGCAGCGCGGGGCTATTCCGAAATGGCTCCTAAGCAAGGTGTGCGAGAAGTGGACCTTCGAGCCACCGAACCATGACACGAAACTGCGTATTGAGAATTTGCTCGCCATTGAGCTTCTGCTGGCGGAATGGAAGCCTGGGAAGAACAAAGATTTGCTGAGCGAAATGCAACGGCAGGCGGTTGAGTTTGCGATCGAAAACTATTCGCGGCGTGGATGGAACGAAGACTTTGCCGACAAGCTCCGCGCCCAGGCGAAAGAGAATTGGGATCGCTCGACGTACGTGGTGGTACGCAAGCACCACGCCACGAAACCCGGTGAGATGTTGGGAACGTTGCGACTAACCTCGACGGGGGCTGATCCGCGAGTGCGGTACGTGGGGCGCTATAGCGAACTTCCCGATCCGACGCAGGCCACGGGCGCTACGTGGGATCTGCGCCTGCCTAACGGCATGGCCCACCCCCGCCACTCCTGGTTCAGTCGTCACCTTCCGGTGGAGGAGATCTTGGGCGTGACGTTGCCCCGTCCCGCGATGGAGCTTAAGGTTTCGGCGGAGGGCGATCCCGAATTCGATCCTGAACTGATCACCCACCTTGCCGGGGAAACGATCGAGCCCGGAACGTTCGCGGTGAAACGCGGTACCAGCTCCGAAGTGTTTCAGTCGATCGTCCGGCACCTGCTGATGTCCACCTTCGAAAACGGCAACTCGGCCGAGTACAACGAGAAGGGTAAAGTGTTTTACACGTACGGCGATGAATTGGGGCGGCGGTTGTACGAGCCTCTGGGGTTTCAGGTCGTGGACGACGTGCCTCCGATCGAAAAGTACGGTGTGAAGTGGTGGCTTTTACGCGCGACCCCAAACGATGCGCGCCAGTTCGTAGAGGCCAACGGACGCCGCCACGCGTGGACCGCGGATGAGGTCGAGAAAATTCGGGAGGCTATAACCCGTTTGTCGCTCAACGGCGTTCGAAACGGGGTTAAGGCCGAAGCCCCAGGTCCGCTGGGGGAGAAAGAAACGCCGGGCAATAACACCTGGGTCATCCCCATCCACCCGCGCAAGTAACCTTGGGTCTCTTGCGCTAGAATAGACTGGATGCGGACCCTGCTTATCTCTTTATTCCTCTGCTCCGTGGCTAACGCGGTGGATTTTTGCCTGCCCGCTTTCTTGGGGTTGAGTGAGTCGGAGACACGGCCGCTCGCCAAGGAGACTTACGGGAGGTTATTCCTCGCGCTAGGGAAAGATTTGAAACCGGAAGAGCTGGACTCCATCGCCCAAGGAGGGGATCCCTTTACGTTGCCCGAGGGGTTTCGAGACCGTACGGAGTCTTTGGGCAAGCGCTTGAAGGAGCTACGTGACATGCTGGCGGCGCAGGGTTGGGACACCCCCGGCATGCGCACGGAGTTGCTCGAAAGGCTCCACCAGCAGGACAACGAAAAACGCGGCCTCCTCCAAAAGCAGCGGGTTGCCGTCGAACTAGCGGCTAACGCCTTTCTTCGAGCGTTTCCCACTTGAAGATTTTGAAGAGGTAACCCAGCGCGGGAAAGATGATTAGCACGCCGAGTGCCAGCGCGCCGAGCAGTGCCTTCTGCGTGGCGGGCGGGGCGACCACTTTGTAGAAATCGAGTCCGCTGCCGTCGTTGAATTTGATGGCGATCGGAAATTGCACCGCGAACCAGCCGAATAGCACCAGCGCGACGATGGTGACGCCTACCATCCGCACGTTGATCGTCGGACCGCGACCTTCGCGACGTAAGTACTTCCAGAACGGAAACCAAAGGAACGCCGCGACCACGAAGCAGGCGAGGCAAATGGGCGATTTGAAAAATTCCCGCGCCAGCGGGTGGCCGCCCAGCTCGGCGCAGCCAAAGACCGCGGCGCCTGCGACGAGCAACGCGCCGTTGGCAAGTTCCGCCTTACGGCGGAAAACCGCGCGAAGGGCGGGCGTGTCCGCCTCGCCCGTTAGAAACACCGCCGCTAGGAACGCAAACAAGCAGACGACGAAGATTCCCATCGCAAAGCAAAAGGGGTTCACCCACGGGGCCAAGTAGCTCTCCGCGAATCCTAGCGCATGCACGTCGATCCCGCCGTAGATCATCGCGCCGCCGGTGACGCCTAGAAAGAACGCGGTCCACAAACTCGAGCTGGCGAACGCGCGCGAGTAAAGCGCGTAATACTCCTTTCCGTAAGTGTCGTAATGACGAAACGTGAAAGCGCAGCCGCGGAAGACGATCCCCACCAGCACCGCGATTAGCGGCAGGTGAAGCGAGACCGTGATCGTGGTGTAGATCTCCGGAAATCCCATGAATAGGATTACGATCGCTAGCACCAGCCACACGTGGTTTGCTTCCCACACCGGCGCCATGGCGCGCGTGACTAACGCGCGTTGCTCCTTGCGCAGCTTTTCGCCCAGGAAAAGCTCGAGGATCCCACCGCCGAAATCGGCCCCGGCGAATAGCACGTAGAAAAGCAGCGCCACGCCGAGGAAGGCGATGAGGATAGCGGGCATCACTTCACCACCCCTTCGCTAAGTTCTCGGTGTAGTAGCTGCGTTTGACGCCACATCAGAAACGTAACCACCGCGCATAGGAACAGGTAGAGGGCGGCGTATAGC
>JAYUBV010000034.1:0-9029 GCA_043740655.1 Pseudomonadota bacterium
ACTGACCCGATCCACCCCATTCCGGTGAACGTACAGGTCGGCAAGCGGCTAGGGTTCGGCATGAAGGGGGCGGTTTACGAGCTGAATGCGGTGGAAGGCCACCCGTTCGCCAAGCCCGGCATCGAGTACGTCGCCAAGATTTCCCACGTCGGCCGCCGTACCGGATTTCTGAAAAATCTTTTTCTGAAAGTATTGACCGAGGAAGAACAGGTTTACCGCAGCCTCGTCGCCACCCTTCCGGAGATTGAGGCCCACAAGGATTACCCGAAGGACCCCGCCTGGAATAAGGGCTCCTTCCCCATCGTGCCGATTGTGGCCGTGGGCAAGACGGAACAGTTCAGCCACGTGCTCGTCAAAACCAAGCTCAAAGGTCTGTTCGTCAAGGACATCGCCAAACAGGTGCGCTCCGCCAAGCGACTAAAGGGAGACACCGGACCCATTACGGTTGCGGATCTGCCGGCCGACATGGCGGCGAGCCTGCGCGAGTGGTACCAGCTTTCGCAAGCCTCAAGCCAGACCGTAAAGATTAAACCCGAGGGGCAGTCCGAACGCCTCATCAGCTGCCTCGACATCAACCCGGACAATCTCGTGTGGGTGTCGAGCCCCGACCAGATGGCTTTGTACCAACTGAAGCGCCCGTCCTTTGTGGCGGTCGAGCTAGGCGAACCGGCGTTAACCAACTACGTGCGCGAAGATCTCCTAAACGGCAAAGAGATGCGCAACAACGCCAAGAACGAAGACGAATTCTTAAATGTCTGGGCTGATTTTCTGAATGGAGCCAAAGGATGAGTGCCTTTTTACGCGGCCTTCTAGTGTTGAGTCTGGTCACGGGGCTCGCCGCCCACGCGACGGAAAACATTTGCGATCCGATGGCTAAGCTATCGAGCCCGGGACCGGAAGCGGACTCGAATACAGTTTCCCTACGAATGTCGAACCCTGACGTGAAGGGTACGTTGCTGCGTTGGCTGTGGGGATCCCATACCCTCTTTGAAGCCATGCGTCCGGCATCCGTCGACATTAACGAGTTCCTTCCGACTACTCTGAAGGAGTTTCCGCCAGGGAAGCCCAACCCGAATCCCGGTTTAAAGGATAAGGCCAAGGGCGCCTTTACCTTTTTGAAGAAGAATGTGCTGTTCTCTCCGTTCGTCGTAAACCGAATCCGTAAGTCACTCGTGAATAACTACATCACCGACGACGCGGGCGTGGCGCCGGTCGACGGGAAGAAGCCAAACCTTCCGGTTGGCGAGAAAACGCCGCGGGAAGTTCACAATTGGTTGCCAACGCATACCGAGGCTAAGCCGGCTAAGTTCAATATGGTGATTACCAAGGATCGCGTGGTCATCGCTGGCCTCACCGTCAAGGTGAAGCGGGTGGACTGGTTGCTCACCAAGCACGTGCTGATGTCAGGCTACGATCCGGACGTCCGATTCGCCGGTGAAGTATGGAAAGACGAGAATGGCGTCATCCACATCAATAACAACTCCGGAACCTACCGTCCGTCTAACGAGTCCGTGGACGCCGCGGTGGCCTACCTGAGTAAGCTATTGCCCGGCGTGAAGATCGTGGGCGAAGGCATGCCACCCTCGCCGCCGAAACCGCCTAAAGACAAAGGCAGCATTTTTGCCCCCCTGGTGGACGCTTACCAGACTTTAAAGGGCTTGGACTTTGCGTACCTCGCGCAGTTGAAGATGATTAAAGAGATTAAGGCCACGACCCCGGAACCGAAAATGGCGCGGGTTAAACTCTCGGAGCTTACCGCTATTCACCCGATGAACGGCGTGAAGGAGAACAAGGTCAAGGCCCGGGCTAAGGTCGTCAAGGACGCCTCCGCCCGCGTGCTGGAGGCCGGTTTCTTCTCCAGCGACCTCCAAAACGAACTAGTCCCCTCAAAAGCTCCGATGAGCGTGGTTAAGGCGGCGGACGGGAAGTACTTTCTATTCGACGGCAACGGACGGTTTAAGTCGATCAAACGCGCGCTGGCAGAGAATCCGGACCTGGAAATCGAGGTGCAGCTCTACGACACGCCGTCGGAAAAGGTGCAGACCATGCTAAACAGCATCCGCAAGAGTCGCGGACTGGACGAGTAAATTATCCACGCCAGCGTTCGAAGATAAGAATCTTGAGGTAATCGCCCTCTTTGAAGCCGACCGGATGATCGTCTTCGGGCTGTAGCGACTTGAGCAGCTTGAACTCGTGCCCGAGCGCGGTGCCCACGAGCTTTTCGAACTCGTAGCGAGGAATGCGCGAGGTGCAGCAGGCGCCGACGATTAGCCCACCCGGACGAACGTGTTTTTTTGCGTTGGTGTACAGCTTCTTGTAGGTCTTCAGCGCCACCGGAACCTGCGACGTCGCGGCTGCCATGTTGGGTGGATCGACGATGACCAGATCGAAAACTTCTTTGGCTTCCAAATCGGGGAGCCACTTGAAAATATCCGCGGCAAACCAATGGTGCTTAGTGCCGTCCTTCACGTGGTTCTTCTTAGCGAACTCGAGTGCGGGCTTGGCCACGTCCACTTCCCAAATCTCTTTGGCGCCGGCCTGCTCCGCGCACAGCCCGAGCGAGCCCGTGTATGCGTAGAGGTTCAGCACGCGCTTGCCCACTAGCTTTTGCGTCGCCACCCACTTACGCAGACCGCGCAGGTCGAGGAACGTGCCGCTCTTTTGTCCGGATTTCAGATCCGCCGCGAACTCCATCTGCCCCTCGCGGAACTTTTCGAGCTCGCCAACCTTGCCGCGCAGGATACGAACCTTGGCGGTGGTATCCCCTTCGGCGGCCACGCGTTTAGCGGGCTGTTTCCACAAAATGTTTTTGAGCCCTAGCTGCGCAGCCACTTCGGCGGCCACCCACCTGCCGTAGGCATCCACCGAAGATGCGTAGGTCTGCAGTACAATGGTCTCGTTGTAGACCTCGACGACGATGCCCGGCAGGCCGTCGTTCTCTCCATGAATCGCCCGGAAGGCGGAGGTGTACTTACGTAAGTTTTCACGCTTCTTGATCGCTTTGGTCACCTGCTTGCGGAACCAGGCGGTATCGGGAGGGTGTTCGCCTAGGCGGAAGACCCGTACGGCAACGACGCCATTCTCTTGGTAGATGCCAAATCCGAGGGGTTTGTTTTCAGGATCGACTAGCTGGACTAACTGTCCGTCAGAAAAAATTGAAGCGGCCTGGCTCAAACTGCTGCGAAAAATCCAAGGGTGCCCCGACTTCGTCGACCAGGCCGCTTCTTTTTTAAGTTGATAACGGCGGGGGACTAGCCGTCTCCCCGCTGTACTCATACTTAAAACATGTAGTGCAAGCTGGCGCCGCCGATGCCGGAGATGCTGGTCATCTGAAACTGGAAGGTCGGCGTGACGTGGAAGATCGGCCCCATGTCGAACGAAAGCTTCAGGTTACTGACGTGTCCGCCGAGGCTGAAGTGCATACCCAACACCGGATAGATGTCGGCGTAGAAGCTCGTCGCCGCAAGCGCACCAGCGCCACCGACCGCCGTACCCAAGTTGAATCCAATGCCGGTGTGGAAACCGTTATCCGATCCACCGTGCAGCGTGTACTTGAAGATGGCACCGCCGCCGAAAGTAAAGGGGGAGGACGACTGAATCCCGAAGTACGGCTGAAGGGCGATCAGCTCGCTTAGCTCGATCATTAAGCTCGCGGTATGCGCAGTACCGCTGATGAGGCCTCCGCCGAACGTCGCGAAGCCCAAGCCGAATCGCGCTCCACGCCCATCCGAGTAGCTCGGCGAGACGGTGGTACGGGTGGTCGTCGTGACCTTTTTCTCAGCCGCGAAAACCGTTGATGCCAATAAGAGGGAGACCAAAAGTAGATTTTTCATACACGGCACTTTGTGAGCATTGCTTTTGGCTGTCAACTTAGTTTCTTCCAAAAGGGGGGTTCGCAACGCGTTGAATTCTATCGGCGAACGACCCGTCCGGGGAACGTAGGTTTCGAATGGCCCATGTAGCGATTCCGCAGGCGGCTGATATCCGCCACCCGTTTTTCCGCCACCCGATCCGCGCAACGGTACTCGGGCAAATTCTCTTTCGCCGACTCGGCGAAGATTGTTTTCATCGCGTAGTAGATGTTGCGGATCATGCGATTGGCGCGAGTCTCGTCGTAACCCTCAAATTCAATCGACACGTTCATCAGTCCACCCGCATTGATCGCGTAGTCGGGGGCGTACAGTATGCCGCGCCTGAAAAGCTCGTCGCCACACTCCGGAGTGGCCAGCTGATTGTTGGCGCTGCCGGCTACGATCTTACACTTTAAGCGCGGGATCGTTTTCTCATTGAGAATCGCCCCCAGCGCACTCGGGCAAAAGATCTGCGCATCGGTATCGTAAATCTCGTCGGTGGAAACGGTGGTCACGTTCGGACGTTCGCCGAGCTCGTCGAGCCGCGCCCGATCGATGTCCGTCACGTAGACCCGCATCCCCTGCCCCAAAAACAGCTCAATCAGGTGCCGGCCCACGTGGCCGCAGCCCTGCACGGCTATGCTCATGCCGGTGAGATCGGATTTCCCCATTTTTGCTTCGACCGAGGCGCGGATGCCTTCGAGCACCCCTTTGGCCGTCCAGGGGGACGGATCGCCGCTGCCACCGTGGGTTTCCGCCACGCCGACTACGTTCCCAGTTTCCATGAAGATGTACTCCATGTCGTTCACGTCGGTGCCTACGTCCTCGGCCGTAATGTAGCGGCCGTTCAATGACTCAACGAAGGTCCCGTAGGCACGAAATAGCGCTTCGGTTTTATCCGTCTTAGGGTTGGCGATGATGACGGCCTTTCCGCCGCCCAAATTCAAACCCGCGACCGCCGCCTTGTAGGTCATGCCCCGCGAGAGCCTCAACGCGTCTTCCAGCGCCTGATCCACGCTTTCATAATTCCACATGCGGCAACCGCCCAGCGCCGGCCCCAGCTGCGTGTTGTGGATGGCGATAATGCACTTAAGCCCCGACCCTTTGTCGTGGCACATCACCACCTCTTCGTGGTCTTGGGAGAAAATGGTATCGAATGATTTAGACATGGCGCCTAATCTAGCAAGGCGTTGCCACGCACGGCAATCCCGAGCCTACTTCCCGAGGCCGAGGGCTTCATTCAGGTACTCGCGCTTACGGGCGGGATCGTACCGGGCCAGGTACTCCCCCGCGGCCATCGTTTGGTCGGCGAGCGCTCCGACCGAGTCTACCGCGTAGACCTCGACGACTTGATTTCCGACCCGAAAGTAATTTCCGTGGCGCGGCAAATCGGCGTCGGAGCGCAAGTGCGTGATGCGGTACCCCACGTTGAGCAGATGACCGTCCGGATGGTTGGTGGGGCTGGAGGCGAGAAGCAGCATGTCGCGCAGCCACTCGCGAGCCGGTTCGGGAAGCGCTCTGGCTCGCGCCGAAATGAAACGCCCTTGCGCTCCGACCACCGTAAGATCGGTAGCGAGCTGTTTTCGTGGCAACATGTTTTCCATGACCACGGTCAGGCGAATCACCGGGGGCTTTCCCTCCACCTTGTAACCCATGCCGAGTACTCTCGGGCCGCGCCCTTCGGAAGCCCACGTTTCCATGCGGCGAATCCCGCTCACGATGGCTTCCACCTGCTTCGCGGCGTCCTCCCAATTGGTATCTACCATGTAGGTCTTAGCGATAGCGGTCGTGCCGTCGGGCATTTCGATTTCCCTGGCCCCTTCCCGGTTTCCGCCTAGTTTCACCCCAGTTTGCTTTTCGGCGTAGTCATGCCAATAGGTGGCGCCGAGTTTAGGATGTGCGGCGCTTCCGATGTAATCGGTCAGCTGATAATCCAGATTTCTATTCGGATCGAAGCGCTTCACGTCGGGAACGATGGGTGCCGGCTTTGGCCGGGCGAGAAGATTGCCGGGTCCCGGAGCGACGAGCTTCGGATCCAACCCAAGCTTGGCCTCGGCGAGATCGAGACGGTCCGCCAAGTGTAAGGTGGTTCGGCCCCCTGGTTCGGTAAGCGCCACGTAAACTTTCCCGTCCTGCACCACGACCCCCTTGTAGGTGCCCACGTAATGGCTACCGTTCGGATGATCGGGCAGCCGCGGCTTGGAGCGAAGCGTGATGAGCTCTCCCTCTTTCAAACTGGGACCTAAGACGGTCTGTAGCCTTTTTAAAAAGGGGGCCGGATCGGGCGGCGGCTGGGCGACCATTTCCTTGACGGGAAGCACCGGCGCGCCCGCTTTTTGGGGAGCCACTTCTACGACCAGCGTCGCCCCGTTCGGCAACAGTAGATGGTAAGGCTCCTTGCGAGGCAAAAGCTCGATCGAGTTCGCCTCCGGAGTGGCGGGGCCGCCCTTGGTCGGCGGTATTTTGGTGGCCTCGTTCCATTTCCGAGGGTTGGTGGCCACCTGGATCGGGTTCATAGCGGGAACGAACTCGCCCTTTGCATCAAACACTCCGTTGTAAAGCAGGATGGAATACCCGTCGAGGCTTCGCCGCCAGGTCAACTGGCCGCGGCTCAATGAGGCCATGGGATCGGCACGCGGCGTCGGTTTTTTAACGTTTGGCGCCACCTGTTGGCGTCGCTGTTCGGCGTAATCTTCCGGCAGATCCTTGACGTCGATGAGGCCCGGCCCCCCAGTTACCTTAGGCCGTTCGGCGTAACCGGCCGGCAGATCCTTAATGCCGATGGCGGGCGGCGCCCCGGTTTTCTTAAACGGCCGTCCTATCGAAAAACTGGCATCTCCCGATGGCGGAAACGTAAGTACCGGATTGAAGGTTCCCCCCTCGCGCAACGCGGCAATGGTTTGCATGGCGATCTCGCCTTCGGGGTTGATGGTTACGAGCAGCGTGTCTTGCGTAGGTGAGAAGGGAAACTCCAGCGACGGAGCTTCCTTAACGCTGCTTTCCCCGGAAGGATCGGCCGGTTTGTCGGCGACGACGGGGGCTTCCCCCGGGGCGCGTCCCGTGACTTTCCCGAAACCGATCGGACACCAGTTTTTCCAATTCATCGCGGACAAATCGTGGCCATAGCTAAGGAGCGCGAAAGTAATCGTAACGTAGATAGCGCGCGATGCCGAAATGCCCATACCTAAAGTATAGCTGAACACTGCCCGAATACGTTCGATCGAGCAGGTAAGTACAAGCAAGCCGTTGCCCCGCCCAGCCCCGGGCAGCTATAAAGGGGCTCCATGTCCGACAAACCCATCGACCAGCATATCGAGAAACCCGGCGAGTTCCCTTACACCCGGGGCATCCACGCCTCGATGTACCAGAAAAAGGTATGGACGATGCGGCAGTACGCTGGCTTTGGCGACGCCAAGACCTCGAACGCGCGTTACCGGTACCTGCTCGGCCAGGGCATTTCGGGCCTTTCCATCGCCTTCGATCTGCCGACCCAGATGGGGTACGACTCGGACCACAATTTGGCATCGGGCGAAGTCGGTCGCGTGGGGGTGGCCATCAGTTCGCTGGAGGACATGAACACGGTGCTGGACCAGCTGCCGCTGGACGAGGTCTCTACCTCGATGACCATCAACTCCACGGCCGCCATTCTGCTCTCCTTATACGTAGCGGTGGCCGACTCACGCGGGGTTGATCGCAAAAAGCTGCGAGGAACGATTCAAAACGACATCCTTAAGGAGTACATCGCGCGCGGGACCTACATCTTCCCCCCGGCGGCATCCTTAAAGATTACCGCCGATCTCTTCGAGTTCTGTAAGAATGAAGTCCCGGAATGGAACACAATCTCGATCAGTGGCTACCACATTAGGGAGGCCGGCTCGACGGCGGTGCAAGAGATTGCCTTCACGCTGGCGGATGGGCTGACCTACGTGGAGGCCGCGCTGAAGAAAGGGCTACTCATCGACGACTTCGCCCCGCGCCTGTCGTTCTTCTTCAATGTGCACAATGATTTTTTGGAAGAGGTCGCCAAGTTCCGCGCGGCCCGACGGCTGTGGGCAAAGTTGATCAAGGAACGTTTCGCCCCGAAGAACGACAAATCCCTGCTGCTTCGGTTTCACGCGCAGACCGCGGGCAGCACCTTGATTTCGTCGCAGGTAGACACCAACGTAGTACGCGTGTCGCTTCAGTGTTTGGCGGCGGCGCTCGGCGGAGCCCAATCGATCCACACTAACTCGCGCGACGAGGCGCTGGGGTTGCCCACCGAAGAGGCGGCCCGACTAGCCCTTCGCACGCAGCAGGTGATCGCCCACGAATCCGGCGTGACGCACACGGTGGATCCCTTCGGCGGTAGCTATTCCATCGAAGCCGCGACCGATAAACTCGAAGCGGACGCGCTCACGATCATTCAAAATATCGAAAAGCGCGGCGGCGTCGTGAAGTGCATCGAGGACAACTACCTGCAGGGTGAGATTCAGCGCGCGGCGTACGAGTACCAGAAAGAGATCGAGTCAAAGAAGCGGATCATCGTCGGTCAGAATGAATTCGTCAGCGCCAGCGAGTCGGTGCCGGTGCTCAAGATCGACGCTAAGGTCGAAGGGGAACAGGTCGCGCGTTTGAAGGCACTCCGCGCCAAGCGCGACAATGCCAAGGCCACGGCGTTACGCAAGGCGCTGGACATGGCGGCGAAAGAAGGCAGCAACGTCGTTCCGCTGATCCTAAGCGCCGTGAAGGGACACGTAACGTTAGGGGAAATCTCCGAGACGCTGGTCGGTGTGTACGGCCGGTACCGTCCTTAACGGGCCGGTTTGGATTTGGCCGCGAGATAATCACGCAGCAGAGGAACCTCATCCTGCATCAGATTTTCCAGCGCCATCCGCGGATTGAAAGCATAGCGAGTGATTTTTCGACCCAGCCCATCCACGCCGAGCGCCTGCACGCCGAATAAATTCGCGTGAAAGGCCTCGGGCGAGTTCGGCGGATACCAACGCGCTTCGACGATCGGATTGCTAGCCAGTGCTTGCTCCAGTCCTAAGTCGCGCGGGCCGAAGTAAGCCAAACGAATTTTCCCCGTCCCCCCCTGCGGAATGTCGGTGAACATATCCGCCGGAAAACGTTCGCGCGGGTGCTGTCCGCCGATATAAAACATTCCGTTTTCGTACTTCCGTACGATCGGGGAAGCGG
>JAYUBV010000035.1:0-2746 GCA_043740655.1 Pseudomonadota bacterium
GGCAAGCCTTTCACCTTTCGGCGTCAACTTATAACGATCTTCATGCCGGGTAAGCAGCCCGGCGTCCGTCATTTGGTTTAACCGTCGAGAAATGGAGAAAGCGGGAGGATATTTTTCCATTATCTGGTCGAAGGTATGCGGGACGTTCCCGGCATCGTGAATCTCCACGTTGACCCGTACACTTACCGAGCGATCCATGAACGTGTAAAACGTGAAGTAACCCATGAAGAGAAACCACAAGAGGGCCACTGAATGCAGGCCGAATCCTCTCCCGTCGAGGAGATCGCACGAAACGTGAGCGCCGGGACCGTGAAACCAGCTCAAGGTTGCCATTAACAGAAGAAGGAGACTTACGAAGAAGAGCCGTTTCAGGGCATTGAACTTGCGTTCGGGCTGCGCCACGCGGAAGTACGCCACGTGGGCAACTAGGTAGAGTGCGAATGCCACGGCCGCCATTACCCAATCGGCCACTAAAATCATCATCCGCCAGCCCCCAGTCTAAGAAAATCCTTGAGGGTTCGAAACAGCTTGCCAATCCGTTCCCCTTTTTTTGAATTGCGATAACAGAGTTGGCCCTGACTGTTTTCGACGGTAAGCAGGCCGACCTCTACCATCTGGGCCACCCGCCGCTCGATGACGTTGCGAAAGCTGTAGAGGCCATCGGCTTCTACTTCGTTTAGAGATTGATCTTTACTTTCCAAGAAGTGGATTATTAGTCGGGTAGAGACCCCTCGTTCCACTAGAAAATAGAACTGCAGGTAACCGAACCAAAAAAACGTACAGAGCAAGAGCGGAGTCAACCGTACGAACCAGAAATTAGGCGCCGGGAGTTCAACGCCGGAACGTATGAGGTAGGCAGTAAAAAAAAATGCGATTGGAGATAGCAAAAGTACGATTCGAGACATTGTCCTGACCCGGTAAGTGACCTGTAGGAAATGGAAGATGAGCGAGTGGGTGAGGAGAAAGAGTAGAAATACGATTGTGGCAGATATAGTCGCTGCAAACATAAATTGGTTCTGAAGAAATAGAGGGTTCGGGAAAGCTAGGCAAGGAACCTCGGTGGGAACCTGCAAATCGCTTGGGGGAACCGCTTTGAATCAAGGGAAGCATTGAATCAAGGGAAGCTTCTTTCCGGCCGATATAGGGACATGAAAATCACGCGTAGGGGTTTCCTAGTTTCGATGCTGGCCGGATTGGCAACCGCCGTCGGTGCCGCAGTTTTGACGGCTTGCGGCAAATCTACTAACGGCACGGGAACCGGCTCCGGCAGTTGCAAGGCCAACGGCGGAACGGCCGCGATCGCCGGAAACCACGGCCATACGATGACCGTTTCGGCCGCCGATGTGAATGCCGCCGCGGACAAGACGTACGATATTTCAGGTTCGGCCGGACATCTCCACAATGTGACTCTGACGGCGGCCAATTTTGCTTCCCTGGCTGCGGGCACGGCCGTCACAGTTACCTCCACCCCCAACGGTCATAACCACAGCATTACCATTACCTGCGCGTAGGCCTTGTCAGCGCCCCGGACCATGGGGTTAAGCTAGGGCTACTTATGAAAGTCATCCTGCTTTGTGGTGGTAAAGGGACCCGGTTATCCGAGGAAACGGCAAACCGTCCTAAGCCCATGGTGACCATCGGGGGGAAGCCGATCCTGTGGCATCTCATCAACCACTACCTGCACTACGACATCGAAGAGTTTGTTTTGGCGCTGGGCTACAAGTCCCACGTTATCAAAGAGTATTTCATCAACTACAACGCCATGAACTCCGACCTGACGGTGGATTTGAACAGCGGCCGCGTGGAAGTGCGGCGGCAGCACCGTAGCCTCGGTAAGGTTCACCTCGTTGATACCGGCGAGGAAACTTTGACCGGCGGCCGCTTAAATCGACTATCGGACATCGTGCGCGACGGCACGTTCATGCTGACTTATGGTGACGGGGTCTCGAACGTAAATTTGCGGGAGTTACTGGCGTTTCACAAGGCCCACGGTAAGCTCGCCACGGTTACCGCGGTTCGTCCCACGGCGCGTTTCGGCGCTTTGCAGATGGAAGGCAATCGCGTCGATAGTTTTCGCGAAAAGGTTCAGTCGTCCGAAGGCTGGATCAATGGCGGCTTCTTCGTCTTCGAGCCGGGCGTGTTGGATTACTTGCAGGACGGCGACGAGACGGTGCTGGAAGGGGCTCCGATGGAAAAGTTGGCGGCGGCCGGTCAGTTACAGGCGTACCGCCACAACGGCTTCTGGCAGTGCATGGACAACATCCGTGACCGCACGTATCTCGAAGAGCTTTGGGCTTCCGGCGAGCCTCCGTGGAAGTCTTGGCCAGGCTAATCAGCGAAGATGAACCGGTTAATCCCAGCGATTAGGAAACTCCGGATCCTGTGGCTCGCGGCGCTCGACCTCCGTCGGATCGTGCGGCTCTGTCGCGCAGTTGGCGAGGATGGCGTCGTGGTTACCGAGCGCCTGAAATCCGCTCCAAATTCCGGAAGGAATCACGACCAAGGGGCCCGATTTCTCATCGAGCTCGATCTGCTGAAACTTACCGCGGGTCGGCGAATCCGGCCGGGCATCCATCAGCATTAGGCGGGCCTTGCCCGTGACCAGCATCAGGTTAAGCCCCGTCCGTTTGTGCAGTTTCCAGGCTTTGATGACCCCGGGGTGGGTAAGGCTAAAGTAGACCTCGCCGAAGGCCTGAAACTCGGGATCGCTGTTTCGGAGCATGTGGAACACGGCCCCGCGCTCATC
>JAYUBV010000036.1:0-2740 GCA_043740655.1 Pseudomonadota bacterium
CAACGGCTTCGGGAGACTGAGGGTACGCGACAACGCCTGGTCGAGCGGAATACTTTCGAGTTCGACGTTCCTTTGGGAAAATCCGGTAACGAGTTCGTGTTGTCCCCGGATGGAAAATGGATCGTCGGCGACGATCGGCCGCGGCCCATCGTGGATCGGGATCCCTGGAACCTGCTAGTGATGAACACCGAAACGGACGAAGTGAAGCGGTATCCGGCCGCGGGCCGCGTACGCTACCTCGTCTTCTCTCCCGACGGTGCCCGGCTGTTGTTCTTGGACTTTCCAAACAAGATTGGCGTCGTGCCGTTCTCAGCGGGGGTGCCCGACTTTGCGCGAACGGAGTCGGTGAAGAACGACGGGGTCGGCGAAGTCGTTCCCACCGCGAATCCCAACATTGCGTACGCCGCGGGAAGCGGCCAAGGACTCAATCGCATTGATCTTGCCGCCAAAACGAGTAAGCCCATCGACTGGAGCCAAGTCGTCGATCCCGGTGAAACGGTTTTCGGCAACGGCTGGGGAGTGATTCCCGGGACCGCGAACCTTTATCTAAACGTCTGGATGCCCAGCCGGGAGACCCGGCACGAGATCATCTCCGTAAACGAGGCCGGCGTGGCGACGCGCGTGCGGAAGAATGGGCCTTGGATGGGGGGAGGTAACGCCCCTAATCCGCTCCGTTGGCACTCCGACGGCCGCATGGAGTTTTATTTCGTCGGCTCCTTTCTCATGCGCCACGACGGAGTACAACCGCTAGTGCTCGTGAACGCCCAGGACGTCATTCCCGGAAACTTTTCCCACATCGATGCGCGGGGGTGCTCGCTTTCCCCCGACGGACGCCAGGCCATTCTCGCCGTCGTCGATCAGCAGGGCCTCACCGTGCGCGTCGTATGGGACCTCGTGGCGAACAAAAAGCTCGCCCCGCTGTCGGCGGACGCGCTGTCGCCCCAGCTTGCCCCCGACGGAAAAAGAGCCTACGGGCTCATCCCCGGTTCCGGCGACGCCAGGCTGCGGATCTTTAATCTTGAAGCCCGGCGCGAGGCGCAGCGGTGAGGACCGTCGCCGCCATTCTGCTGTTTTGTATATCGGCGCTGGCCACCGCACCAAATTGCCTCGTGCAGTTTGCCATGACCTCGCCGGACGATCCCGATGGGGTCGCGCTGAGTTTGGCGACCTACGAAAATTTGTTCGACACGCTGGGCGGTCAAGCCAACGCCGAAACCCTTCGAAAGATGGCGGCCAATAATCCGTTTGAGGTTCCCGATCAAAACGGAACGGACCTTGGCACGATCAAAAAGCACTTAAAAGAGTTCGAAGCCCTCATTACTCGGCGCGGCTGGAACACTCCCGGAGTTCGCGAGAAGCTCGTGGCTTCGTTAGATTCCCGAGCCCGCAACACGGGGCAGGGGAAGCAGGCGGTAGATCGGGCCGGCAAAGACCTCTGGTCGGACTTTGATGTCCCTACGGAGTTCTGGATACCCGCGCACGCCGTCTCCCCCGATGGAAACTGGCTGGCCATTTTAGATCTACCCGAAGAGAACTTTAGCCGAACCGGGGCTTTGTTCCACCTGACCAACCTGAATACGCGGCAGACCAAAACCTATAGTTACCCGGCCGAACCGGCCGAGAAAATGAACGGGCGAATCGCCTTCACTCCGGACGGAAATTCAGTAGTCCTGTTCACTGAGGACAAGCGGGCCCGGCAGGTGCCGCTCGTCGATCACGTCCCCGATTGGACCCACTTGAAAAAACTGAATGACTACTTGATGCTCGCCACTTCGCCACGACGGATGGGCTCTTCGGAGAATCAGAGTTACGTCTACTCCGAAACTAACAATCCTATCCGCCGCACCCATCTCCAAACGCACCGGACGGAACGGGCCGACGTTACCGACGAGATGTTCGAAAGTGGGAAATACATCGCCCGCAGGAGCGGGTCCGTAGGAACCACCGATTCGGCCTACGTCCACCTAGAGAACAAACGTGTGAATGCAAAACTCGTGGCGTTCGACTTTGGCCCCGACGGTAAGCCGCTTAACCCGCGCACGCTGGCGCAGTGGAGCAACGGCTTGGGGTTGGAGGTGGTCTACTGGAATAAGGCAAATGAGCCCATCACCCAGCTGGGCATGGACTTTTACGAATGGCCTACGCCGACCAAACCCAAGCTGCTTTACCAACCGTCCGGGAACGGGAGGGGCCCGGAACCGCTTCGCAACTACCGTCAATTCGAAGGGGACGGCAGCGGTTCCACGATCGTGATGATGCTTATTTTAGGGGATAAGCGTTGGGCCGAGGTTTTCGATCTTGAAAAGAAACGCGTCACCGCGAGTTTCGCGTTGCCCGACCACACGGATAAAATTCAACTTACGCCCGATGGGAAACGGCTCATCGTCAAAATTAAAAATCAAACGAGAGTCATGAACTACCTGGCGAGGGTGGACGAATGAGGTTAGCCATCGTCGGTATACTGTCGCTTTTTCTCTTGCACGAGGCAGTCGCTCAGTCTGCCGACTGCCTCGTGCGCTTTGCCGCCGTGCCGGCCGATGCGGTGGACTATTCCCTCATCGAAACGACGTACGATAGGCTTTTCGATACTCTCGCCGCCCACGTCCGGGTTGAGACCCTGGATGCGATGCTAAAGCCCGCCCACGAGTCTCCCCTAAACGTTCCAGAGCAAGAAGGCGCCGACTGGCGACGGTACGCTGGCTACCAACGAGGGCGATCTTTGGAACGTGTTGGTGATCAA
>JAYUBV010000037.1:0-2726 GCA_043740655.1 Pseudomonadota bacterium
TGAAACCCCGCGCACGGTTTTTCTACACTATTGGGGCATGGGTCAGGCACAGGACCTAGCCCGTGCTGTGAAGACTGCCATTCCTACGGGATTGGCGAAAGAGTAAGTAACTCTATCGAACCCTTTCGGCCTCCCAGAAGTTTCAAACTGGGAGGCCAATGGGCCGAAGTAGAAGAAGCCCCCCTTGCTACGGTAGTCAGTTAAGCATGAAAACCCGCCGCAAATCTGCCGCAGCCCCCAAGAAAGGTTCCACCCGAGCCGACCCCCGGCTAGCTAAGAAATACTATGAGAGCGTTCACCATTGGACCTCGAAGAACAATGAAGCCATGCTGATTTGGGCCGAACGAACGATATATGTGTTTGAAAGTGATAACCCTGACCTGGCCCGGGCGTTTGTCCTGCTTCACGGCCTTGTCCATGACATGCACGAATATTTTAGATCCCAAGTGGATAGTTTTAAGAAGGGCCTTAAGGTCAATCGATCGGAAGATATCGTTCGATGTTTCGAGAAGATTCAAGACCACGACATCATCAGGTACGTGCGCCTCATTCTTGAATGCTCTGAACGAGTTTCTGCGCTTCGCGACCTCTTTTCGGAAAAGCAGCGTTCGGCGATGTGCTATTACCGCCACGTCTACTCACATCCCGTTCTCAATGGCTACTCGGTGACACTGCAAAAAAAGGCAGACGGAGTTCTGGGGTTCGACAGAGAAAGGCAATTTGCCGAATATCGCGAAACAACCGCCGAAGACGAGCTGGAAACCTTCCGAAAGATTCAAAACCCCGTCTTGACGCACGTTGATAAATTTAAAGAAATGGCCGAGGCGCTCGAACGCCTCTTCAAAGCGGGTCGCTAGAAGAGGCAGTAGGAATTTCACTCGACGACTTTCCCGGGCCTGCAACTCTAAGAGCCCTCTTTGGCAGACCATGCCTCGTATAACTTTGACGACTACCCCTCCCGCGGCCCTGCTACCCGCCTCGAATCCATTGGCTAGCGCCCGCGCTTTCCACCGACGAAACCAAAGTCACTTCCGCACCCAAAAACGAACCAATTCCAATTTTTCATTCGCCTAACCACTCGGATCTGCTAAAACTTTTGCCATAAAGTATTCGACGCCCGTCCCCAACGAGATTCGCGCCGCTTAGGGAACGGGACTTTTGTCGCTGGGGCACGTTCCCGGGGCGCTTCACCTTCAAGCGGGGGTGGGGTTGGGATTCGATCGCGGAACGACCTTTCCCTCCATCACTTTTGGGATTTCACCCATTCTCTTTTTTTCGGGGCTCGAACTTCTGGGAATTAGCTTCACCATTCCCGTTGGTCATAACCCCTCGTGGACGAGACCGTTTCGTTGTCGATGCGGATGGTCTTTCCGATAAACCGAAGCTGGGAAAAAAAAGGCCCAGGCTGATTAGGAGTGCCCGTCGCCTTTTCACGAATTGGGCCGGAGGCAGTCGGCCTCGGAATCCATTACTGCATTCTTCGCGCCGGTTCGACCACGTAGAGATATAGGCCGTTCGACCCATTTTTCGTGCGGGAGAGAAAGTCCACCTCGACAGTCGAGGCAATCTCTTCCCGGTAAAGAACCCGGTATCCCGAAAAAGCGTCTGGCGATCCCGGAGGCCGGTGCGAAACGAAGGCCACGGGGCCATCGCCGGACGGCAGCCTCCCAATGGTCTCCGCCACGCACTCTCGATTGAGCGAAACGTGGCGGCACGTTCCCTCCAACACCACGCGCGATCGAAGCTCCGGCATCAGCGAAACGTTAGCGGTGTAACCCGCGCTCACGATTCGCCGTACTCCCCACCGGTCCATCAGCTGAGTGAGCCGCGCGGGGTCAAAAGGATCGAGGCGCCCGTCCTTCTCACCGGCGTAACTGCCGAAGAAGAGAAACCCTATCACGGCCGCCAACGCCCACGGCACCGCTTCCGCGAGCCGCTTACTCTTCGCGATTCGCCCGGCCCGGGCCGCCAGGGCGTCGACTCCCTCCACCACCAACAGGGCCTGCACGGGTAACAGAATGAGCACGTGACGAGTAGGCCCCAGGGCCACACTCCGGCGGACGGCCAACGCCATCCACACCAACGTGCTGATTCCAATAAATGTCGCGAAGGCGCGCTTGTCCTGCGCCTCCGCCCGCGCGAATCGCCAGGCCCCCACGAACGTCAGAATCAACAGGCCACCACTGATTGGCCCGAAGAGCGGGTGGCCCTCCGGTACGAAAAGCAGATTGCTCTGGGTCAGCTCGACGAGGGCACGCGCAAAGAAGCCAAAGGGGTTGCCGTGGTAAAGGTACTCCCCGTTCACTCCGCCGTTCCAGTTCACCCCATTGTTCGTCCATCGGTATAAAAACTGGCAGTAGAGCGGAATGATGAGCGCCATCGTTCCCACTCCGGCCCCGAGTAAAGACCACGCGTCTGTCCGCCGAAGGCCCCCTCGCCGGTACCGAGCCCACGCGATCGCGAGAAAAAAACCGGGAAGAAAAAAGAGAACCTGGTACTGCGCCCACGCCAAACTGCCAGCCAAGAATCCGATGCCCACCGCCTGGCCCGAAGAAATTTTCTCCCGCCGCACCGATCGCGTTAGCAGCCACGAAAGAGCTACCAGCGCGGTGACCCCGATGGCGTACGATTCCATTTGCCGCGCGTAGAGAATGTTTTCCCAGGAGAAAGCGACGAGCAGCGTGCCTGTCACCCGCGCGAGGAAAATATTTTGCCAGCCGAAGCCA
>JAYUBV010000038.1:0-2706 GCA_043740655.1 Pseudomonadota bacterium
GAATGGGTACGGGAGACTCGCAACGTACGCGAGGACTACCGACTCGCCTTCGGAGAATATCCCACGACGAACGCCCGCGGCATCGGGGTGCTATCCGACGGGGACGAGACCAAGAGCCCGTCCGAGGCCGATTACGCCGATTTTGAGGCCTTGAAGCAGCTGCCTTAGGGTGGGGGGAGAAGTGAGCCGGACACTGTAACCCGAAAGCGCCGGGGGCGTTTCAGGTGGCGGTCGTGGGCGTGCTGTATTTTTCAGCGGGGCGATGGCGCCGTGCTTAGGCCAGTCAGGTGGTGACTGCATTCAAACTGTCACTGCGAGCGGAGCGAAGCAATCCCGTCGAATAAGGACCAACGCCGCTGGATCTCGTTCGACGGGATTGCTTCCGCTCCGCGTCGCAAAGACTACCGCACTCCGGCGTAGCCACGCAGCCCTACCACTCCTTCCAACTTCCCACGGTTTTTTTCTTCAACGCCCGCTTCAGCCGCTTGATGTACTCGTCGCCCGATATCTCCACCGCCCCCAATGATTTGAGATGCGGCGTCATGAACTGAGTTTCGAGCAGATCAAAATTCATCGCCTTTAATTTTTCGGTGAGGTGGTAAAGGGCGACTTTGCTGGCGTCGGTTTCGCGATGGAACATCGATTCGGCAAAGAAGGCTCCTCCCAAACAAACGCCGTAAACTCCTCCCACTAACGTTTTTCCGTGCCATACTTCTAATGAGTGGGCATTTCCTTCTTGATGGAGGGCCGTGTACGCCGCCAAGAATTCATCATTGATCCAGGTTCCTTCCCCTTCTCGTTCTGAGCAGCGCTGCATCACGGTGGCAAAGGCACGATCCGTCGAGATAGTCAGATCCACTTTCTTCAGGGTTTTTTTGAGACTCTGCGAGACATGAAAGCCGTCCAATGGCAGAATGGCCCTTGGATCCGGCCGAAACCAAAGCACCTCTTGGGTTTCCGGATGGGGCATGGGGAAGTACCCTTCGGAGTAAGCGGCTCGCAGCAGGGCTGGGTTCAAAGTTAATTTCACGCTAGTTCAATATTAGGGGGCGGCACTGAACACGCCAAGAGTTCCTACGGATATCATCATCGGCGCACCGAAGAAGAAATGGGGCCGAAAACTTCTGATTGGCTTGGGCCTGGGCGCGATTGTGTGGTCGCAGGTGCCGCGCAAGGCTCTCCCGACTCCGCCACTCGTCGAAAAGAAAAAAGAGTCTATAGTGACTCCATACCGGCGCGCAATCGCGTCGGCGATGGAGCCCAGCCTCGCTAAGGGTGAATTTCCCGACCGGATCTCCATCGACGGCAAAACCGCCGACGTGACCTACTCCCTGGACGATGAAGCACAGAAGCACATGGAGGCGCTGTTTCGGCACTACAAGCCCGATTACGGCGCCTTCGTCGCTATCGATGCGCGCACGGGGCACATTCTGACGCTAGTCAGCTACTCGCGCCAAAAAAACGAGCTCGGCAACTTAGCGCTCAAGGCTATCTTTCCCGCGGCTTCCATTTTCAAGATTGTCACCGCGGCGGCGGCGATGGATCAGGCGCGACTTCAGCCGATGTCGAATATCTCGTTCGGCGGACGCAACCACACCCTCTATAAAAATCAGGTTTTGAAGTCGCGATCGTACGGCGAGCGGCTCATGTCGATCAAAGAGGCGTTCGCGCGTAGCGTGAATACGGTCTTCGGGAAGATCGGAGTCTTCATCTTAAAACCGACCGAGCTGCAGGACTACGCGCAGAAGTTTTTGTTTAAGGAAGCGATCGCGACCGAGTTTCCGCTTGAATCCAAGGCGATCACCGTCGATAGCAATGAACCGTTCCGCGTGGCGGAAGTGGCGTCGGGATTCGATCGGGAAACGCGGTTGAGTCCGCTGCACGGGGCGCTGCTCGCGGCGACGCTCATCAACGACGGCAAACTGCCCGAGCCGCACCTCATCGCGGCTTTAAAGAGTGCGGAAGGCAAAACCTTTTACGAAGCGACTGACTCTAACCTCTCGTCGCCGATACATCCGGAGACCGCGAACCAGATGCGCGAGTTGATGCGCGAGACCGTGCGCAACGGGACCGCACGGAAAAGTTTTCGCGGGATCTACCCGCGTTTTCAAAAGATGGGCATCGAGCTCGGCGGCAAGACCGGATCGCTCACCTCGCTCACTCCGCGCGGCAAGTGCGACTGGTTCGTAGGCTACGGCGCCTACCCCGGCAGCAACATCGCGGTGGCAGCACTCACTGTGAACGTCGACAAGTGGCAGGTGAAGTCGTCGTACTTAGCGAGAGAGTTTTTCGACCGCTACTATTCCAAGCAGAAATTAGCGGCCCTGGCCTACGGCCCGCTGCCCCGGCGCTAAGGAGGACTTCCGTCGAAAATGTCGGGGAAACGCACGGTAAGATCGTAAGTGGCGGCCTCGTTTCCTCCGGGCGAGCTGAGCATCACCTTACCGTTCTTTGAGAAATCGAGCCGGTACGGCACCTAGGGTACCCCAAATAACCGAATGGCGGCACCGGTTACCCGGTTACCCGGTTACCGCCATTCACGATGATTCACCTGAGGAATGAACTATTCGATTTCGCGGAAGCGGTTCAGGAAGACGGGAACCCACTGCACCGTGGTGGCCATCGTCGTGGCGCGCCACTTCCGGCTGTGCGGAAAGTAGAGCTCTTGGAAATCCCGTTTGATTTGCTTCGCTACCGCCGCGTTTC
>JAYUBV010000039.1:0-2706 GCA_043740655.1 Pseudomonadota bacterium
GATCGCCTGCCGGAGGAGAAACGCTACATTGCGGAGAAGCTCCAGTCTTACGGCGTGGCCGTCGCTCAAGCGGGATCCCCGAACGCGGCCCAACGAAAAGAGATCACAAAATTCCTAAAGGACGAGAAGGTCCTCAAGTACATCACGCTCGATACGTTCCTGGAGCCTAGGTAATGCTGGGTCGGGTCGCCATTTTGCTGGGCGCCTATTTTGCCCTTTCGGCGTTTCCCGTTTTCGCGGATCCCACCACCCCCTTTTCCTGTATGCGCGTGCTCGTGGAAGCCGGCGACACTGTCAACAAACAACGGGAGTTTTGGAACCGCACCGAGCCCATCACAGTAAACACCCCCCGGGGCCCCAAGCCCTTTGCGTTAAACTCGAATCGCTCGGCCGGTTGAAACACAATGCGGAATTTAAATCGAGTTACGCCAATCGGTTCGCTGGCGCCGTTCGGCTCTCCCTAAAAAACCGCGAGACCGGAGTCTCGGTAAAGATGGAACAATCTTCCGGTAAAAGCCGCCACGGCAAAGCAAGTCATGCTGGCAGCGCGCGCGACCGAGATGAAGATCATCCTCGAAGAGGCAGTGGCCGATCTTGAATACGACGGCACAATGGCGCCCTACGATCATACCGTTTTCAACAAGCCGCTCTGGAATTTATCAACCCCGACGTCGGGGCGCGGGGCCGTACGTATTACCGCCGATCGTTGGAAACGCCCCACGGCCGCCCACGACATCGAATTTCGCCAGTGGCTCGATGCGGACAATGCTTTGGACAACATGCGGTTCATGATGGAGCTAGTCCAGCGCGCGGAAAAGCTGCGCGACACCAGCTCCTTTACCGGCATTCGCCAGTCCAACCAAAACCCGGCCAATTTCGCCAATTCGCTGAGTTACGCGGCGTTGGTGATCAAGGATCGGCTTCCGGCATCGGAACAGCACCTGATCGCGAAGCTGGAGGGATACGGCACCGAACTCCGTGGCCGCACGGATGTCCCCGACGCCAAACGGAAAGAGATCGGCACCTTCCTACGCGACAATCAGATCTTAAAGCGCATCAATTTGGAGACCTTCCTCAAAAAGAACGAAGCCGAATAGCACCAAATAGTGACATCGTAACACCTTCCTTCCCGCTTTCCCTCCCTTGGTACGCCATTTGCTTTGCTCTAACGTAGAACCTTTTTTTGGAGGAATGAGATGAACGCCCTTGAATATTTGGAATCACAGCACCGTGAAGTGGAAAAACTTTTCGCCGAGTTGGAGGCGATGCCGGAGAAGCATCACGCCGGTGACCAGCGCCGTTCTTTAATAAATCAAATCGTCGACGCCCTCACCCTCCACGCCAATCTCGAGGAGACCTTTCTTTATCCCCTAGCGAAGGAGATCGATGACGACTTGACCCTCGAAGCCTACGAGGAGCACGACGTAGTAAAATTGCTGCTGAAAAAACTCACCGTGATCCGCACGAACGACGAAACGTTCATGGCGAAGGTGACCGTGCTTAAGGAAGTGGTCGAGCACCACGTTGAAGAGGAAGAAGGGCATTTTTTTCACGAGCTACAGAAAAAGTTGGGCGAGGCCAAACTGCATGAGCTGGGGCTAAAGATGCAGAACGAAGCGGAGACGGTAAAACCCGGCGCCGGTTTCGAGCGCTTGGATCGTCCCGAACAGCGCGTGGGCTAATGGATAGCCTCACCGTTTGGTCGGCTGATTCTCTTCCGCGGGAAGCGGAAAGAGCCCAATGTTTAAACAATAAACCTCGGTGCCTTCGCCCTGCGAAAGAAACTTAGTAAGATCGCGCCGGAAAACCGTGATCATGTCGCGGGCCATGGCGAGCCGTTTTGGATCGGCCGGAATCGTAACCGAAATGTGATTGCGCCGGTCTATGGCTACAGCGTCTATAGCTTTTAGCGACTGCTCGGCGTAACTCCTCTGCAATGTACGGCGGGCCGAGGTGGTTTTGAGCGGGTCGCCGAGGGAGATCGTAGTGCCGGCCGAGGCATCCCGCCAATTCCCATCCACGTCCACCACTAAGAGCCCCAGCCGTTTTAAGCAAAGAAGCGCACTTTCGGTTTCGGCGACCGGCAGCGACAGTTTACGAGCGATGTAGGCGGCACTTGGCTCAAACCCCTTAGTCGCGGTAAGCGACAAAATGGCGAAGTACTTCCAGCTCGACAGCGCTTCGGAGAGCTCTTCGGAAAACAAACTGCGGTCCGAAGTCGGGTCGGAGTGGTAGCGAAGACAAATTTCCGTCTCGGCCACCGGCCAGCCCAACCTATGTCCAATCGCCCCGGCCACTTTACGTCCGGGGAGACGTGTCCCCTTCATCATCTTGTTCAGGTCCGAAGGGTCCAGGTTTAAACTGCGGGCGAAAGCCCGTTGGGAAAAGGAGGGGTTCTTCTTTTGACGGACGCGCCACTCTTCCTTAAGTCGCGTCCCAAAATCTAACGTCTGCGAAACCAACATAACTTTCCCCACTCTCGTGAAAAACCGTACCGGGTTTACCCACACCCGAACATAACTCGTGGCGTCCAAAGTGAAGAAATGAGCAATTCCTGTGCATTACCCTAGGCCGTGGGATAATGGGCGCCAGTCTGGAACAGGAGCCCCTCTATGAAACGTTACGTCGTTTTAGCCGCGGTCCTTCCCCTGGCCCTGGGTTTCGTCCATTGCCAGAACAAAGGCGGTAGCGGGACGGATTTGATTG
>JAYUBV010000040.1:0-2705 GCA_043740655.1 Pseudomonadota bacterium
GTACGTGATCGATCAGCTGGCCGAAGCGAAGGCGCTGTACCTAATTCTGATCGGCGGCGAGGCAATGATGCATCCGCAGTTTTGGGGAGTTGCCGAACACGGCGCGCAGAGAAATTTTGCAATGAGCCTCATTACCAACGGCTTACTGATCGATGAGGCGGCGGCCGCAAAAATTGCCGAGCTTGGCTTTTACCAAGTGACCATCAGCCTTTACTCGGCCGACGCCGCCATTCACGATCGCATGACCCGCCGGATCGGATCGCACGCCCGTACGCTAGCCGCTATCGATCGACTTCAAAAATCCGGCGTTAAAATCGGCCTCAACAGCCTGCTCACCCGCGAAAACATCGATACGTGTTTTGATCTGAATGGCTGGGCCGATGCCTTAGGCATTCCCATTAGCTTCGATCCAATGGTCACCGCAAAAAACGATTCCACTTTGGGATCGACCGGCACACGCGCAACGGTGGATCAGCTGCGGCGCTACTTTACGAAGCTTCAGGCTAAAGGTCGGGGACCGCAACCAAACCCCGTCGAGGATCCAAGCTCGGTGGTGTGCAACGCGGGTCGTGGGAAATGCGCGGTAAGTCCTTACGGCGATCTCCTTACCTGTTTGGAAGTGCGCGAGCCGATCGGAAACCTGCGCGACACTTCCTTTCAAGGGTTATGGCACTCACCGCAGGCCGAAAAACTTCGTGGCTACCGCATTCGCGATCTAAAATTCGATACGACCGGCGGCAACGGATCCTTTTGCGATCACTGCCCGGGCATGGCTGGCTCCGAAACCGGCGACCGGATGGCCCCCGTGCCGTTCCTAATGGAGCTGGCCCAAATAAAACGCGAAGTCTTCGAAGCTACAAAGTAATCCCCCGAACGGGGGAGCCCCGGGGAACCTGGCACAGGCATTTAACCCTCTAAAACCTATCCCCATTCGTGTTTGTGGCGATCTCTTCACACTTCCAATTTGATGTAACGCGTTACAATCATAAGTAGGGGAAAACCTGACATTTTTCTCCGTTTAGAACCGCGTGAAAGATTCCGAAAAGAGAATCGAGATCTTTCACGAACGAGGTACGTTTTGAAGAAGCACGGTTCAAAAACTTTCCGGACCCTATTCGCCCTATGCCTCTCGCTAACTGCGTTGAGTCAAAGTGCCTTTGCGGCCTGTACGGTTGGCGCGGGCTCCTGTTGCCTAAATGGTGGCGGCGCCGGCGATAGTGCGGCCACGCAAATCGTCTGGCAGCCCAACTCGGGTACCACGACCTGGGCCGATACCAACAACTGGAATCCCCCGATCATTCCCAACGCCGCGAACCAATACGCTTACATTCAAGCAGACTGGCAGATCCCCGACTACCCCAACAACAACACGCCGCTAGCTTGCTTGAAAATTGCTTCCGGTTCGTTGAATGCCTCCCCAACGGCCCCTAACGCGACCATCACCGTTTCAACTTCGACGGTGACCGCTGCGCTCTCGTCCTCGAGCACGGTTACGGTGGCCTCGCCGGGAACTTCCACGACCACGTTACCGGTAACGTATCTCTCCGGAATCACGTTTCAATTACCCACGGCAACGGTCACCGCGGATTCGACGGTAAACAACCGCATAAACTGGGCGGCGCACAATCTGGCCGTGAGCGATCCCATTGTTATTACGAGTTCGAATGGGCAGGCGGGAATGCCGGCTCCGCTCGTTCAGGGCACGGTTTATTACGTCCAGTCGGTCATCAGCGCGTCTCGCATTCGCCTTAAAGACTCGGTCGGCACGACGATCACCCTGACTTCAAATGGAACCGGTACGATAACGGCGAGACGCAACAGCGTGGTTTGGACGGGCCACGGGTTGGGGGCCAACGCGCCCATCATTTTTAACTCCAGCATCACGATGCCCGGTGGTGTCACGGCGGGCGTAGTTTATTACGTTTCTACGGGAACGATTCCCACCGCCACGAACTCATTCTCCTTTTCCGCGACCTCGGGTGGTGCGGTGGTTGACCCTACCAGTGCCGGAGTGGGCACCCTGGACGGAAGAATCCCCACCCTAGTCTCGTGGACGAGCCACGGGCTCTCGGCCGGCGGCTCGGTCTATTTCACCAACTCCGGCGGAGCGCTGCCTACGGGCCTATCGGCAAACACGGTCTACTACGTGGCGGCCACGCCCGCCCCCACGACGAACAATTTCTACATCGCCGCGGCGTCGGGTGGAAACGCCATTGGCGCTACGGCGGCCGGCGCCGGGACCCATACCGTTCACGGGTCCATGGTCACCTGGACGGCCCATGGTTTAGCCGCCGGCGCGGCCGTACAATTTTCGACGAGCGGTGCCCTACCGACCGGTATTTCCGCCGGCGCGGTGTACTACGTCGCGGCAGCTCCCGCGCCGGCCACCAATTCGTTTTTTCTTTCGGCATCTTCGGGCGGCACCGCCCTGGATGCATCGGGAACCCAGTCCGGTACCCACACTGCCACTACCCCGGGCGTCATTACTTGGCCCCTCCACGGCCTAGCGGCCGGGTCAATCGTATCGTTCACGACCACCGGCGCGCTCCCGACCGGAATTTCGGCGAACACTCCCTATTTCGTGGCAGCGAGCCCGGCGCCCGCCACCAACACCTTTTCGTTGTCGAATACTTCCATAGGAAATCCCATTGCCTTTACGGGATCCCAATCGGGAGTCCATACGGGCGCTCAGGCCGGGGTCATTA
>JAYUBV010000041.1:0-8899 GCA_043740655.1 Pseudomonadota bacterium
ATCTTTCCCACGACCTCCTCCATTAATCGCGTACTGCTGCAAGCGTACGCACAGACCACCGGTACCCCCAACTCGACGATGCGCTGGATTCTGCCTTCTTCGATCCCTCCGTGCACGATCACCAGCAACTCCGGAGTTTGCGTGGAGATGTCCACGCTTGGTGGCGATGCCACGACCATCGCCAGCAACGTGCTCTTCACCCAGGCGCCGGCGGGCTCCGTGGCGGTGGACGGTTTAACCTCCACCTACCGCGCGGTGGGAACGCTACTGCTGCGCAATGCCAGCAACGCCGACATCACCGTACCCGCGGCTAACGTGTCGGTGGGCATCGCAGCCTCCTCCGTCTCGGAAGTCACTTACCCTCTGGCCAACGACGTCACGATCAAAGCGGCTCCGGCCGGCTACTGCACGATCGCCATCACGGGCCTGGAGAGCGAAAACTTCAGCCAACCAAAAAGTCCCGGCGCGAATCCGCAGGTTACCTACGTTGAAAACGGCAACCACATGGTATCGCCCGTCATCGGCGGCGTATCCGGCGCGGGCGCCAAGGTCGAGTCGGTCACCTACTCGACGAACTCCGGTACCGCACCCGACAACGCCACCGGCGCATGGCCAAGCGTTCCCGTCACGGGCTCGGTCCTACTCACCGCTTCGGTTACGCTCGCGAGCGGACAGGTCGTTGAATGCATCGGCCGTTTCCAGGCGCTCGGGACGCCGCTAAACGTGCAGGTGGGAACCGGCGGAACCTGCCAACGTTTCTACGATTTGCGGGACTATTATTTAAACACCGCCATCCAGGAATCCAAACTCACGCCACGTAACACCGGAGCAAATGGCGGCGAGGGTTTAAGCTACCCAGGTCTCAACTACCAAGACAGTAAGAGCAGCGAAGCCAAGTGGGCCACGACATTCGCGGAAGTTCCGGCGGCGGGTGTCCTCGCCCTCGGCAAGCGCAACGACGACGTTCCCTTCACCCTCGGACCCAACGGTGAAACGTACGTTCCCGCCGTGAAAAAGCGCGTGAACGCCGGCATGGTGATCACGCTGAATATCATGGGCAAACGCGAAGGCGATGCGCTCACCCCGATCTACTACTCCGTGATAACCGACACGAGCGTGCTGCCTAACGTAAAGCTTAAACCGACCGGCGTACCAATTCCCGACGACGGCGATACGATGGTGGGCTTCGTCACCTACCAGGCGCACACGATTCCGAACAGCGCCGGCAGCGAAAATCGTGGCACATTGGCCAACCCCTTCTGGCGCTTCATGGCCGGTGATAAACCTGTCTTCTCGATGGAGTCGTCGTGCAACGTCAACCTCATCGGCCTACCGTTGATCAAGGATAAGACGCTTCCTTCTACGCTTGAAAATCAACGCGTCTGCCTCGTGGGCTCCGTGATGAAATTGCGGGATGTGCAGAAGGGGTTGGCCCGTCTGATCCTCGAACGACACGTTCCCGAGATAGCGAACGAAACCTACGATCCGCGTTTGTTCATCGCGAGCCGCCAGGGCAAGTGTTTTCCGGCCAATCCGTACGCGAAGAGCAGATGCCTTCGCCCGTCGGTAGGCCCCCCGGCCTTGAACGAACAGCCAAGCGATGCGAAGTGCTCCTACCAAGTGCTGGTCACCAAAACCGGCACGACGCGGGACGGCTGCGGAAATATTGTCACTTACACCTACCCGGCCTGGGAAACTCGGTATCAACCAAATTGCACGGTAGTAAAGGTCCACAAGTGCGACGCGGACGCGGCGATTCGTTTTGCTTCGTACGAACAATCGCGCATGCTGGGCGCCCTGTACTTCGCGGTGAAGGACAAAAATCCGAATAACCTCGACTTCGTGCCGCTGGCGCCGGTGCTGAAAGGCCAGGGCATCGTCCCGCACAGCGCGAAGGTCGGCGGAATGGCCCCGCGGTACTACACGAGCTACCCGGGTACGATGGTGTCGAAGGACCCCGTCACCGGCGGACCGACCGGCATTGGCTGCGCTCCGTTTCAGGTGGGTAAGGACACCGAAGGGAACAACGTCACCGTCACCACCGCCGATCTCGGCGCGGCCGTGCAACGCAAACCCATCTTTCATTACACGTGGGAAGAGGCTCCGAGTGAATGCGTGACCGACGCCAACGTCGACGTAGCGTACTTCGGATCGCGCGACTGCCAGGGTGTGCCGGACTCGTCGAATCTGTGCGGGTCGAACAACGTTCCCGCCAGCACCAGTTGCCCCGGGGGACCTAGCGTCAGCGGAAATGGGTTTACCGTTACGAGCGGCGGTAACTACGTTGCTCGCGCCGCCGGAATTAAGTTCTGCCCCGGCGCCGTGCAATCATCGTCGATCATCGTCAGCGCCTCTCCGCTCATCGTGGATGTGAATGGACGCGGCATCAATATCTCGCGCAGCGAGGCCGATGCGGTCGACTTCGACATTCGCGGCGACGGTAAACGCGTGCGCGTCGACTGGCCGATGAATAACGATGATATTGCGTTCCTAGCGTTGCCCGTAAACGGCGAAGTAAAATCGGTAAAGCAACTCTTCGGGGACCATAGCGGAGCCAAAGATGGCTTCCAGTCATTGGCCAAGTACGACAAAAATAAGGACCAGATAATCGACGAGAAGGACGCCGTGTTCGGCAAACTCCGCCTGTGGTTCGATCGGAATCGCAATGGAAAGGTCGACAAGGGAGAACTCGAAACGTTGGCGTCGCAGGGGGTAACCAAAATTTCGCTCACGGCGGCCCGTCCGGTTGGGAGCGGCGTCGAGGCGAAGACGCTCAACAGCCACTACTTCAATAGCCGGGCCGGTGCGTTCCGCAATATCGAAGATCAATGGTTCTACCTTTACGGCAAAGAACAGAAGGCTACGGCTAAACGGGCGAAATAATGTTCATCAAAAGGGATCGCGGAATCTCGCTAATCGAGTTGACGATCTCGCTCGCCCTTTTGGGCGTGGTGAGTTTGGCAATCGTCTCGCTGGTCAATAAGCCGACCAAGTTCATCAATGACGTTTCGGACCAACTCGATAAAAGCGCACAGTCCGACCTGCAGGGGGCAGCCATTGTCCGCTACTTGTCGCGCACGTATCCCATGCGCCGTGGTTTCTTCAACTGCGGCACCTCGACGCTGACTAAGTTACTGTCGCTTAAGGAAGCCCTACCGAACGTTGACGTACCCGCCAACTTCGACGTGCCCGCGGGCTTCACCATCGCGACGTCGACCGGTTCAAGTCTCGGAGCGCTCGATTCGGATAAGAACCTGGTATTGCCCGGCCAATCCCGCATCAACAAGGGCGCGCTGATCCTACTGAGCCTCATGAACCATCCGGAAGTGGGCGGCGTCTACCGCGTGATTGACGCTAACCCCGACGACGCCCTGTATGCTTTGGAGCCAGCAAAAGACATTCCCGCCGGTTTCGGTTGTGCAATCGCCAACTCCATGTCGCTCGACGAGCTGCTCGGTGATGCGCGCAGCCAGATGGCGGGCGTGCACACCAAGACCTACCGCGCCGACGTCATCCAGGTAGTGAATTACCTGGTGAAGAACGACGCCAAGGGCGGAAAGCAACTCGTCGAACGCGCGTGGCCGGTAAATGACTCGGACGAGGAAGCGGCCACGATTAAAGAGACCGTCAGCTACGACGACTACCTGGGACTCACCTTCGACGGCGCTAAGTGGGCACCCCAAAATGGGGTATCCGGCATCCACGGACGTTTTTCGTCGGGGCTCATTGTGAAACAGCGGGTGCAGATCGGAAGCCGCACCCTGGCGAGCAAGCAGGTGAGCCGCGAAATCGCCTACGCCACGGCCGACGGTGGCAACGTCAACCTCGGTGTCGTCACCGCGCCCCAGGCCGCCGACTATAAATTTCCCACCTGCGCCATTCTAGCCAACCCCGTGCGGGGCATGTTCCACTACGACGACGATCTCTACTCCGATATGTACCGCGTAGAGGGCCGCGTGGCGGACGTCGCCACCGTCGCCACCATCGAAATCCGCCTAACGTCGTCGGGTAAGAATCTGCCGGTTTGCTGGCAGGAAAGCGCTGCCCAGGGTACCGCCGACAACCGTTTGGTTTTTTCCGCTACGGCCGGTATGTCGACGATGATCAAAATCGGTCTGAACGGCACCGGCGTGCTCTCCACGGTAATTTGCGATACGCCGCCGGGCAGCGAATTCAGCGGTACGCTGGTTTATTTCCACGCGGCGCTAAACACGTCTGTGCGCCAACCGTGTTCACCCGCCTCCATTCCTAACGATAAGGTCACTTACGTTTACGACGGGCCCGCGACGACGTGTAGCGCCCAGACGGGTCAGATTAATTTCGGACGTCTGGTGCTGGCCGCGGACCCCGGCGAACCCGGTCCGACGCTATTCACCGGAAGCGACGGATGCCAGTGGACCAATGTTCCCGGCCGATTCATCGATTGCCAGCCCGACCCTTCGCGCGGCAGTTTGACCCGCATCCGCATGCGGCCCTACCTAATTCCCGGTGGCATCCCCGGAGCCACCGACAAAAACGAGATCGACTGTGGAAACTAAAAGAAAACCCCGCGGCTCTATTCTCATTATGGTCGTGGTGGCGGCCGCCGTCCTGGGCTTGGCCGTGATGTTCATGCCCGGAAGTCTCGTGCGGCGAAAAAAGATCGCCCTCGACGATCGTCAGCGTTTCGAAGCGAGCCTGCTAGCGGGCGATATCCTTGAAATCGGAAAATACTTTCTGCTGTACGAACGGGTGATGTTCATCAAGGATCCGATCCACCTCAAAGCCGCGGGCAACGGCGCCGCTACGCGTGGCGAATGCCTGCGTTCCGTCTGGGGACAGTCCTACGGAACCTTCCGCGTGGGCCAAGGCAACATGAAGGATGCTTGCGGCATCACGGGCGTCAACGGCTCGTTCCAAGGGGCCCTCGAATTAGCCTGCGGTGGCGGTTTACTGAGCTCCGCCCGTAAAAAGACTTTCTGCCCCGGGCTGATTCGTGATCCGCATTTAAGCGGCGACATGTTCGAAGGCATGCGCTTCAAACAGTGGATGGATAGGGGAATAATGACCAAACCCCCACCCCGGCCCGGTGTTTACCAACTGGTCATCGAGGTGACCGACGCCTTCAAGCCGTCGCAGCAGGACCAGCTGTTCGTGCGCATGTACCACGGGCAAAAGTTTCTAGACGAGATGTTCCGCGCCGGTGAAAAAAACTCGCCCCTACAGGCGTGGTTGATTTACGAATTCATGTCCGGCGAGGCGGCCTTCAAGTCGGCCGCCTCGGAACGTTACGTGAAGGTCATCGGCAAGATCACCTTCAAAGGGGCGCGTGGCGCGGGCCACTTTGCGGAGCGCAGTGAGACGATGATGTTGGTCCCCTCGACTCCGAAAGATTTCGCGCTTTTCATGCCGTTTCCCGACAAAGGCAACATCGTGAGTGGAGCCACCGTGACGAACGAGCCGACAACCCTTTTCTCGCAGGCTACCAACTTGAGTCCCAGCGTAAAAATTTACGGCCGAACGTATTTCAACGGCGATATCGATATGGCGCTGGACGATCTGCCGGAGTTCAACGAATCGGTCGCACTATCGGGCAATTTGAAGAACGGTGCGGGAGTTATTCCCGGCCCCGGCGATCTCCCGCTGCTCAAACAAAAATTTAAAAAAGGGTTCATCACCAACGTAAGCGCCGCACGCTTCATACTGGACGGAGACTGCGCGGGAAATGGCGGCCCCACCGCTACGCCGATCCGCATTTCCAACGGCACCGGCTTCAACTGTAAGACGACCAGCGTGACCGGGGCGCCGGCCCCCTTCGGAATCGTCGACTACGTGCAGCCGCTGAACGGCTGCTGGAACAATGAGATGCAGGTGACCGCCGGAGCGAGGAACCTGGTACCCCCGTTGTCGTCCACCACTTGCACGCTCGGTACTAATCTTGCCACCGACTTCGCGGCGGGCGGATACCGCGAGATAACGGCCACAGGTATTTACTCGCCCGTCATGTCCCCGACCAAACGGCTCACCGCAATCGGCAACGCCCAAGTGTACGGCACCGTTATGGGTGGCCACATTACCGCCGGTGGCGCCGCTAAATTTTACTCGGTCTCGTCGCTGTTCGCCGGACTACCCGGCATTGGATCGGACGCCACGTTGGTGCAGACCAACTCCTCGGCGGCGACCTCGTACCAAGGCGTTTCCGTTGCGGTACCCAATTTGCCGCTCGTCCTAATGACCGGGGAGGAAGGTAAATGACCCGCCACGGTTTTTCACTAATCGAAGTTCTGGTCGGGTTGGCACTGTTTTCATTGGTACTTTTCGGCTTCATGCAGTTTCAGTCCCGCACCTACCAGATGGTGCGCGTGGTCTCCGATAATGCCACGCTATCGCGGGCTCTCTATACGATTGAACGCGACATCGCCAACGATGTGCCCTTTCTGCCGCCGCAAGAGAACGACGAAAACATCAAGGCCAGCACCCTCTTCAGTAATCCGCAGAAGACGGGCACCCGTTGTTACGACAAGACCGGCGCCCGCGTTTCAAACTGCGAGGACTGGGCGGGGCAACCAGCCGTGTACTTCCGCGCAAAATTCTACAAGGCCGCGGTGATGGACCAAACCCTCGTCGCCGCCTCCCCGCTCGCGCGCATTCCCCTTTCGCGCGTTCGCTTCCAACTCGAGTTCAAAGTGAACAATAAGGTCCAAGAGCCGATGTACTTCACCCGCCTATTTGCGGACGCCTTGCGCTACTGATTACAATAGCCATATGGAAAGAGCAGTCTGCGCGGCGGCAATCATCGTAGGGATCTATTTTCGCCTCTGGCACCTGGGCGCTGTCCCCGGCGGACTCGATATCGACGAGGCCGCCATCGTGTACTGGGGCGACAAACTGTGGACCGAAGGCCAATGGTGGGCCTACTCCCCCGAAGGATCGGCCTGGGAAAACCTTCCCGGCGTCCTCTTCGCCGGACTGCACCGCCTATTGCGCCTCCCCGAACGCTTCTCCCCGACCGTTCTTTGCTTTGCCGAGCTCGGGTTCGTCTTTGCACTGGGCCGCCGCTGGATGGGATCCCGCGCGGCGTGGCTTGCCACCGCGTTGCTCGCGGTGTGTCCGTGGCACCTGTTCTACTCGCGGGTCGTCGGCACCTGCACGGGGTTAGGTCTGTTTCTCGTCTGGGCGCTATACGCCAACTCGTCGACAAAACCGCTGACCGCCTGGGGACGGTTTGGAACGGCGCTCCGCCACGGAGCGGGGCTGCTTTACTACACGCCGTACCGGCTCGTGATCGCGCGGCTGGGGACCGAAGTCGTGCTGCGCCGAAAGTGGCGGTCGGCCGCGGTACTTGCCGCCGGGCTATCGTTCGCCGCAGCGGCCGTGTTCGTGTCTCACTCCCCTTTCCGCGAATTTTTTACGCGCGGATCGTACAACTTCGAAGAGCTTACCGTCTCGCTGTTCCGAAAGATCGTAGCCACGTGGTCGGCCCCTTTCCTGCCGTTGTCGGGGCGCTACTTAGAAACCGGTCCGGGCTTCGTAGCCGATCGCGTGCACGCCGCGCTGGCGGTGGCGAGCCAGGGTCATCCGGCGCTGGGCTGGGGCTTGTCTTTACTTTCGCTCGCGGGAATTACGACGGCGCTAGGCTTCGCGGCATTCAGCCGTAACCGATTGCCGGCTTGGCTTAAGGCGGAAGGAACTTTCTTGCTCGTCGCCTTTTCGGCCTTGAGCTTGCTGGGACCCCAGCTATCGCGGCTGCTCACCTTCGTACCGCTTCTGGTTTTGATTGCGGTGTGGGGGTTAGAGGCCTGGGACCACTACCTTCCCGCAATAGTGCGTTTGCCTTTGGTGGTGGCGGCGTTGGGCGGTACGGCGTGGTCGTCGCAAACCGTTTTCGAGCGGTTCGCCGATCGAGATCGGATGGACGCTTTCTTCTACGGCTACCACCGTGACACGGCCGAATGGATCGCCGCGCGGCCTTCTTCGGAAAACGTGTTTCTTGTGGCGGTGACGGGTTACCAGGCCGGTCGTTACTGGGCGGAGCAGAAAAAACGTTACCAGTTTCTCCCCCCGATGCGGCCCCGCGAAGTCGCTTCCCTGCTCGGCGGCTTCTACACGGGCCAGCCGCAGGAACTGGTCGTACCGGGGGATACGCCCGAAGCCCGGAAGTTTTCGGACGAGGTCCGCGGCCTGGCCGACCGCTCCGACGAAACGCCGGTTATCGTCGGCAACCGCCTCGTTGCCCGCCTGATCACCTTGCACTGGCCCGCGCCGCGCGTAGCCCGTTTCTAATACGCTGCGCGGCTTGGCGAACGATCCGGGGACGGACATCGTGGGCCGATGTTAAAACTACTGGTCTCCCTCGGTCTGCTCGTCGGTACGGTAAAAGCGTTTTCGGAAGTCCCTAGCCATCAGCTGGGGGCCGCCGAAACGTTACGCGCGCTACTCGAGAACCGGGAAGCGGAAGGCCGGCTGGATCGTTCCCCGCGCGAGCAACGGGTCCAGCGCCCCTACGCGGAGTACGAAGCGGCGAAATACGTTATATTTGACGATCAGCTCGCCCACGATTCGGTAAACATCAAACCGGCCATCGCCGCCAATCTGCCCGCCGGCATAACGTTGATCGTGATGAGCGCCTCCCGGAAAAAAGCCGCGGCGGCGCGACGGCAATTTGAACAGTATATTTCCGGCGATCGGTTAAAAGTGATCGTAGTGCCCAAGGGAGAAACTTTCTGGGCGCGGGACACGACGCCGGTGCCGGTGTTCATGGAGGAAGGCGGACTGGGCCTCGTGGAAACCCGCCACCGCGGCGGTCAATGGATCGCGCCGAAAATCTTGGAGCTCTTTCCGGTTCCGTTCATTGCCTCGGAATTCAACTATCCGGGCGGCAACTTCATGGGCGACACGCGCGGCAACTGCTTTCAGGTGC
>JAYUBV010000042.1:0-2698 GCA_043740655.1 Pseudomonadota bacterium
AAGGTGTTAAACCAAACCGTCTACCAAGCGCGGGACATGACGGAAAACATTCCGGTCAACTGGCACACCGCCATGCTTGGGATCGGCCCCTTGGGTTTCACCGACAGCGCGCTGGTCGCCGTGCAGTTGTATTTCATCGTGCCGTGGATCGCCCAAGGCATCGCCGAAGCCGTTCCGGCGTGGAAAGAAAAGGTAGACGCCTCGTTCGATCTGCAAAATCCGCAGACCGAGATCTACAACCGTAACGAAGTGATCCGAAACCTCGCGGCCTACATCACCTCGGGCGCGTCCGCCGTGAGCGCAGACTTGAAGGGGCAGCTCGTCACCGTGCTCGGCCCCGAAGTGGATACCGAGCTGCGTAAGATGGGACTTGACCCGAATAGCCCGCAGGTAAAACCGATTCGCGACGCCAAGATCGAAGAGATGTTCAGCAAGGTGGCTAAGCAGGTCGGTCTGCCGGGCAAAGAAGATTTCTTGTTCGACGCCTCCACGCTGTGGGCCTACGGCCAGCAGCTACTCGGCAACAAACTGCCGAGCGGACTCGTGCCCGACGCGATGACGCAGGCGAACTTCCTGGGTGAGAAACGCCCGGGTTTGATCCTTCCCACGGTCAAACGCGCACTGAAGGAAGCCAAAAAACGTTTGACCGCCGATCCCGGGGACACGTCGCTTATCGGCGCGGTGAAGCTGCTCGAAGAGACCGTGGCGGATCTTTCGGTCGTTTCCAATTACGTGAAGTTCCCCGTGAAGTGGATCGTCGGTAAATTAACCGGCAATTCCCCTCCCGGTTGGAAAGATGTCGCCGCCAGTCACCGCCGTGCGCGCCAGAATCTCATCGCCCTCACCTACGACGGAGCCGTAGCCGAAGAGCTTAAGTACATTCCGGGCTCATGGATGGACGGCTTTAAGATACCGGGCATTCAGGTCGCCGGTCACCTATACCGCCGCTCTTTCCTGGCCGCCCTCTCGGGTGACGCCGACTCTTTCTTGGGCCCCAACCGCGAGCAGTTTGCGGCTACGGAGGCCCTGCATCCGGATTTCGAAAAGGAATCAGTAGCGGTGCTACGCCAGCGTTACGACGCCGAATTCCAATTAAAGCTAAAGGCCTCTAACGGTGACGAAGCCAAAGCGTTGCGCGATCTGCGCCACGCCCACCGCGCTGAGTACCAGCTATTGATGGACGAAAAAATCCACGGCCGCGCGCTCGCCGACATCGACGCCGCCACGCCCTACGCTCCCGCCAAGCAGGGCTGGTTCGGACGTCTGCAGGTCCGCCGCGCGAAGGCCGAGGCCGATCGCGTGTTCAACATTACGCACGGCAAGGTCTTCGATTCGGCCGGCGCCAGTCCCGAAGAGATCAAGTCGTGGACGTTCGATTACACAAAGTCGCTGATGAACGCCGTTGGGCTGTACCCCGATTACGAAGCGATTGCGGGTCTACGCGCAAAAATCGACGAAAAGGTCGAAGCGCTGGATCAGGGTCAGTTTAAAGATCCCAAGCTCCAGGCGCATTTGGCCGAGATGAGCGCGGAGGACAAGCTAACCTTCGTCGCAAATTTACACGCGGAAAACACGATTCAGGCCTACCGCGACATCGTGCCCAACCTCGTAGATGAAGAGGCCCAGAAGGCCTACATTCTCGAGTTCAACAAGGGGTTCAATCCGCTGCAGGCGACTAAGGCTGAGAAAAAAGCCTTTAAACGTTTCTACGCCAAGGCGGCCCTCTCCACCGCGCAGCCCGGCCGTTACCAGTGGGTACGCCAGCTGAAATGGGCGCGTGATTCTAAATTCTGGACTCGCTTCATTCGCACCGTAGAATCATTTTTCCCGACCGAAGCGCACAAGACCGGACTAACGTCGGCCTTCTTCCGCAACGTGCCGACGCTTTACGATATCTGGATCGGAAACCTGCGTAGCTACCGCGGTGCGATCACTAGTGCCACGGCGGTGTACTGGTTCAATTACCTTTTGTGGGGCGTGGCCCTGCCGTTGCCACTGTGGATTCTGGCGCTGATGACCCGCTTCACGGTACAGAGCCCGGCACAGTGGATGACGCGCTTGTTCCGCATGCAGGGTCTGCAAGCGATGGGCGGCGTAAAGGACATGGCCTTCTACGCGTTTCTTTATTCCTGGGTAACTTTTTGGGGAAGCATCCCCACGATTCTATTCGCCGAGGACTTCAAGCACCTCGTGGAAGGAATCGAAGGCATTGTTGGAGCGAAAGCGGCAGTAGTGAGTGAGAAAGCTCAAGCGGTAGTGGAGGCCTGTTCGACGCTCATAGGACAGTCCAAAAAATGAGAGAGGGGAGATCGTTACCACGGTATCGGTCTCCCCTTTTGATTTTAGAAAACGCTACCCCCGGTCGAACGACAGCAATGACCGGACCCTGGCTTTCCATTGCGTAAAAACAGAGTGTAAGAAATCGATTGAAGCAGCAATCGATGTACCGCGGTTCTGATCGACGATAACGCGATTGTTCATAAAGTCCGCCAACAGGGCACCGCCGGCGAAGGAATTATAGCTGGTGGGGAAGTACACAGAGATCCGACTCAACCCGCCGGCATTGGCTCCGTTGTCGAATAAAGTTACTTGCCCCACGACGGAGTCAGCGGGCGAAAATGAGGATGTGGGAATGGCACTCCAACGAAGGATTCTATTGTTGAGTTCATCCGCCACAAATAATCCCACACCATCACTG
>JAYUBV010000043.1:0-2698 GCA_043740655.1 Pseudomonadota bacterium
TTCACATCGCCGTCCATGTCGACTCCGAAGGAGATCTCTTCGAAACCGGGCACGGTCTGATTCATTTTATTTAGCACGATCTTTACGTCGGGGCGCTTGCGGCTCAGCAGGGACGCGATCGCTAACCCCTCGGCGCCGAAGCGGGGGTGGTTTGCTACCACCAGCAGACCGCCGGTTAGGGGAATTTCGTTAACCGCGCCGCGGGCACGGTAGTCGATGTCGAGCGCCTCCAGCATCTTCTCGGTCGCGGGAAGGTCCTTCGGGTTGTGCGTCATCGTCGAGATCGCGCGCGACATGCCGGTGAGCCAGAACGGTCCGGCCATGCGGGTCATCAGGTCGCCACGCTTTTGCTTCCGCGGCGTATCGCCCCCCTTCACCACGAACTGCAAACTATCGCGCTCCGCATTCCATACCAGATCCACGGGAGGGGAAGGCGCGACTTGCTGGAGCGTACTGGTGCACGGGACCGCCGCCAAAAGCGGCAGGACCCAGGCGATTAGCCCGGCGCAAAGAATGTGGAGGGTATGGGTCACGGCGTTTCCGGTGTCTCCGGCGCCGTGCCCGGCGTCGTGGGGATCTTCGCGTTTGGATTTCTCAAACGGAGTTCGACGTAAGTGCCGTCCTTAGGCTTTGTCGAAACGCCGGCGCGAGCCTCGGCTACCGGGTTGATGGCCTTGATTTCGAATGCCTTGATCATCGCCGAGATGGCGAGGGCGGTCTCTAGCTGACCCAGGTGCTGTCCGGGGCAGACGCGTTTTCCGGCACCGAAGCCGAAGTGCAATTGATTCCGTTTTAGCCCCGGAGTCTTGGCGGCCATCGCGGCCCACCGCTCGGGGTGGAATTCGTTCTCGGGAAAACCGGTCTTCTCCACGCCCCAGAAGTCGGGGTGGTTGTTCGAGTCCCATACGTCGAGCAAGATCATCGTCCCTTTGGGAATGTTCATCTTGCGGTTGTCATCGGTTTCGAGCGCGATGTCGGTCGGCGCTTGGCGCGGCAGGAAGTAAAGCGACGGCGTCTTACGCAGCGTCTCGTCCATCACGTCGCGCAGGTAACCGGCGTCGTCCAGCGTTTCCGGCGTGTACGAATGCACATTCTTGATCTCTTGGTAGAGCTTTTCCTGCGCGGGCGGTGAGCCCGACACGTGGGTCAGGGCCCAGCCGGCGTAGGAGGCGGTGGCCTCAAGCGCACCGGCCAAGAATACGCGCACGTTCGTTCGGACCAGTTCGCTGTCGTTATCGAGATCGGATTTGAAGTATTTCCAGTGCCCTTTACCCTGGGTACGGGCGGCGAGCACGATATCGGTCAACTCTTCGTAGATAGCGTAGTCCGCTTCCGAGCGCGGGTAGAGCTTCGACAAACCCACCTTATTCACCACGGTGTCTTTAACTAGGTGGGCGATGATGCGTTCCAACGCCGGAACGTATTTGTTGCGAATCTCCTCGTAGGGAATTTCTGCTCCAAAGAAATTGTTCACGAGCATTTCGAGCATCAACGGCTTTAACTCGTCTTCGAGTTTAATCTTAATGGAGTCCTGCCCGGTCTCGGCCAAATGGGCCTTCAATTTCTCGACCCGGTTCGCCAGGGTTTGGCGCGCGGTGGTTTCGAACTCTTGGAAGTTATGCAGATCCCATAGGCCGGTCTTGCCGAAGGCCGGGGCAATGGCTTTGCGCTGCTTGTACCACGCGTCGCCATTCAGAAAGAGTACGGAGTCGCGACCCGTCGATCGCGCGATGCCTTCACTTGGAAGTTGGGCGCGATCGAATTCGCCTTCCTTATTACCCGTCTGCATGAGGATGGCTTTAATCACCTTAGGATCGCGCGTGACCAGCACGGGCGGGAAGCCAGGGACTTCTAAATAACGATTGTGGCGGCCTGGGCCGTCGGTTTTGTCGGCTCCCCAGAAGTAAGTAGCTAAGATTTTAAGTGGCTCGGTGTAGTTCCACGGTGTGGGAACGGGTAGGGAAGGACGTCCCGAAAAAAACGATAGGATGGGAACTCGAGCCGGGAGAATGTCTCCTCCGGCGAAGGGCGTTCGGCGTAGCAGCTGCCGCGGCAAGCGCGCGAGCCGTTCGCGGTTAGTCAAAAAATTAAAGGTTCCCTTAATGCCCCCAGCGAGAAAAGCGAAGGGGCAGCGTGAAGCAGAGACCGTGGCGGGTGCCGCCGGTTCCTCGCCAGCCGGCGGAGTGACGCCGGGCTCGGCGTAGACTGCGGCTGAGAAACAGAATACGAACGCAACGAATGTAGAGAGAAATTTCCTACCCATGAACCCCCCGGCTCAAGGACTAATACCTTGCAACGTGTGCCAGCCTATTCCCCGCTCAAACCACCGTGAGGATGCGACGACGACACAGACACGTGAGCGTGTCTACGACGGGGGGAACTACGGGATTGCTTCCGCTTCGCGTCGCAATGACTGCCAACCAGCAGGCTCAAAACCTCGCGCGTTTCTCGTCACCGACAGCCGTACTACCTTTAAACACCCGTCGAACTTTCGGGCGGCGTCGTGAGGCCTCCATTGTTACGGGCCGTTAACCCGTGGTCTCGTTGTTTATTTGGGGCCGGAATACAGTGACAAAGAACGGCCCTCCCCTTGCAACTTTAGTTCTGCAGTCACAGTGGTTCTAACGGTACGTTGAGGGGTTAAGTTGTGGAAAATATACGTTGTACGTTTTTTTCTCGAGGTCTAATCAGGTTCGGC
>JAYUBV010000044.1:0-2688 GCA_043740655.1 Pseudomonadota bacterium
AATGCGTAGCGACGCCAGTTCCAGATGCCGCGCCGCGTCCTCAGCTGACAGCAGTCCGCGCGCTTGGGGAGACCGGGGTTTTCGCCGAGAAGTCGTGACATGGTATCCACTGCCCGACGGCGCAGCTTCTGCGCATCGGTTACGAGGGTGGGATTGTTATCCAAGGTCGACAAAATCATTTTGGCGGACGCTAGCTCCCACATCAACTCTACCTGGCGAAACTCTAAGCCCGCTGGGCGCTGCTTCACATTGGGGAATGACGTCTCGATCAACGTCAGCACTTTTTCGATAAGCTCGGCTAGCCGGCGATCGTGTTCCTTCTGCACTTCGGGCTTCAAGTGGTCCGAGCGCTCCAGAAATTCCTTACGGAGGATTTCACGGTCCTCGAGGTAAGTCTCCGCCAGCATCAGTCGGGACTGCCGACGAATGGCGGGCAGTGCGGCGAGCTGATTCTTGGCTAAGCCGATTTTTAGCTTTACCCGCTGGTCGGCGGCGAACCCCTTCCACGAGCTAAGTTTGAGCGCCAGCTCTTGAAACGCGGAATAGGGACGCATTGAATCCGAAGTAAGCTCCGCCAACTCGCGGTCGAGGTCGGCTTCAAAACGTTCGAGGGTTTCGCGCAGCTCGCTGGCCTGCATGGCTTCCTGCAGCGACGGCGGAAGCTTTGCGGTGCGGGGGGATCCCACAAATAAATTCAGCCCGTCGGTCAGATCAGTCAGACGGGTTTCGAACTGTTCGAGCACCCTACGGGCTTCGCCCGTTTTTTGCTGTTCCGTTAGAATGAGGGCAGATAGCGGCTCGGCCTTAAGCGATTCAAAGCTCTTCGTGTCCTTGGACAGGTCGGCGGCGGCGCTTTGCGCTTCCCCCTGACGGTTCATTTGGATTAGCGTCCAGATGCGTTCCAGAGCGGCGGTGCCGCGGTAGCGCGAACCTACCGGAATTTTTTCGTAGTGCTGCAAAGCCCGGCCGAAATCTTTTTTGGCGTAGGATAGCCGCGCGAAGGCCAGCAACCCTAACTCGCCCAGCTCCTGATTTTTCAGTATGCGATCGGCATCCAGTGCCACGTGGAAGGACGGCCCCCAGTGCAATGTGAACTGCGTTACCATCTGCTGCCAAACTTCCGACGGTTGGGTCATCACCTGCGTGCGGAAGAGTTCGCCAAAATGTTTTTCTGCCAACGCGACATTCTTTTCCCTCAGGGCGAGGGCCCCCAGCTGGTAGCTGGCGAGCAGGCGGTAACGGGAGCTGGGTTGAATCGAACCGAAGTGCGCCCTAGCCGATTTGAGATCCCCCTGCGAGAGGGCGAAGCGGGCTTTGGCGTAACGGACCTCATCTTCGAGGTAGCTTGGCAGCTGACTGAGGTTAGCCTGCTCGAGCGAGGCGGGTAACAGCGGGGCCGGAACTTTTTTCTGAAACAGTGCGGCTAGCTCCAGCAGCCGCGTTTCGTTTTCCGTAAGCGAGCTAGCGTCTTTCGTTTTGAGGTCGCCGATAACGATGAGCGCGGCAAGCGGCAGTCGTTTCTCAAAGAGGGCGATGGCGGATCGCACGCGTAGCTTGCGCGATTCGTCGCTGCGCGGAAGGTCGTGCACGCACTGCAGACCCCGGTTCCAATCTTCCATTGAGAAAAAGGCCTCGCAGTCCGCGGGGGTGGCGGCGGACGCAGCGGTGGTAATGGAAGCAAGCATCCAACTCACGGCCCAGGCGGTACGCCAACGGCCACGGTGCTTTTTATTCATTGTCGTGGGAGCTGACATAGTCTCGGATGATTCTCGAATAAGCCGGGTTTACCCGGGTGAATTGAATTCCAAATCCCGCTTTTCCCTCTTCGGTTTTACCGAAGCGAATCACGATGCCGGTCATCGCCAGAGTCTTGGTAAAATATTTGCTGGTCAGCTTGAACTTTACGCTGGTGCCTAACGGGATGGGGGGGCTAGCGATCACGAAGATACCGCCCTCGGCGATGTCGAACAGTTCGTAAGTCTGGTAGCCGTCGATCTCCGCGGTGCCGACTAAACGCGCGCGTCCGTGGCGGCGGATGCCCCGCGGCGCTTTTTTCGGCACTGACTTCACCTCTTCCGCCGGGGGAGGCGGCGGCGTTTTGGAATGCGACGGATCGGGCGCCGGGGGGGCTATCGGAATCGATACGGCGTCTTTCCCCTGCGTGGGGTTAGGCAGCGTTGCGTCTCCCACCGCGCCGGGAATCGGAGCTTCCGGATACGGCGGCAACATTTCTGAGAACGGCATCATGTCGGCGATGCGCGCCCAGCCGTCCAGCCCTTGGGTCCAGATGAAGTCCCAGTACTCCAGCCGCTTTTGCTGAATCATGAGAACGACCACATCGGTGGAAAGCGGGCCGAACGATTCCCCCTGACTGTGGATAAACCAAGTTCGTTCGAGATGAATCATAGGGGGCGCCCCCCTATTCTATCGTAATTATAGAGGGGGCGGTGTGTCGAAAGACCCACCGCCCCCAATCGGATTTACGGGGTTGGGGACTCCTGAACCTGCTTCAAACGACGTAGGTCGGTTTGAACCGGTTCCAGCCCCAGGGTGCTTTGCGACACGGCAACCTTTTCGAGCACCTGCTCAAGCCTTGCCGCACGGCCCTTTATCTTTTCCGCGAACTGAGCGTCGAGGTAGAGCTCACCGAAAAACGCCACGTTTTCCAGATTAAGCAGCGCATCGTCA
>JAYUBV010000045.1:0-8832 GCA_043740655.1 Pseudomonadota bacterium
GTTTAACGAGGTTTACGATTTCCGGGAAGTGCTGTGGCACATCCTGGCCCGTGACCTCAAAGTAAAATACAAGCGCACCGTGCTGGGCTACGTCTGGTCGCTGCTCAACCCCATCCTGCAGCTCGCCTTGCTAGGAACGGTCTTTTCGCACGTGGTCCGCTGGCAGGTGAAGGACTACACGCTATTTTTATTTTCCGGAATTTTAGTGTGGAACTTTTTCAGCACTGGCCTCATTAGCGGCAGTTACTCGTATCTGGAGAACGAACATTTCATCCGAAAGGTCTACCTGCCTAAGCTGCTCTTCCCGCTGAGCAAGGTGCTCTACCGTTTAGTCGATTTTCTTTTCTCGCTGCTGGCATTATCGCTTCTCGGCTGGGTGTTGGGTTACTCGCTGCGCCCTACGATGATCTTGTTGCCGCCGGCGGTAACGCTTTTGTTTTTCTTCGTGCTGGGCCTTTCGATGATTGGCGCGGTGCTTACCGTGTACTTCCGCGATTTTCAGTACCTGCTCACGGTCGCCTTGCAGATGTTGTACTTCGCGAGCCCCATTCTCTATCCAATGGAGATTATGCCCGCGCACCTGCAGTGGATTCTAAAGGCCAACCCGCTTTGCTCCTTTCTGGTTCTGTTTCAGGAAATCATTTACGCCGGCCATAATCCGACGCTTCAGCAGTGGGGCGTGGCTACCGGCATGACGCTGGCGGCGCTGGGCATCGGCTGTCTGGTGCTGTTGAAAACCGAGCACAAATTGGTGTTCCGCTTATGAGCGAAGCGCGCATCGATCTCGAAGACGTTTCCGTACGGTTCCGCCGTTACGACATGCGTAGCAACGGGCTGAAAGAGGCTGCTTTGCGTCTCCTCACCCGCCCCGCTTGGACGGCCAGTAAAGATAAAATTACCGATTTTTGGGGGCTGCGGAACGTTACCTTCTCGCTGCGCGAAGGCGACCGGTTAGGCATCATCGGCCATAACGGCGCGGGCAAGAGCACGATGCTGAAGATCATCAGCCGCGTTTATCCACCGACTACCGGCAAGCTCACCATCCAGGGGCGCGTGGCGCCGCTGATCGAAATCGGTGCGGGGTTTAGCCCCGAGCTTTCGGGGCGCGAAAATATTTATCTGAGCGGAACCATCTTGGGCATCCGCACGCGTGTGCTGAACGAGCGGATGGATTCCATCATCGACTTTGCCGAGCTTGGTGAATTTATCGATACGCCGGTGAAGTACTACTCGACGGGCATGGCGCTCCGGCTGGCGTTTACGTTGGCCACCGAAGTGATCCCCGACGTGCTGATCCTCGACGAACTTTACGCCGGTGGCGACGTTGCTTTCGTGGAAAAGGGAAACCGGCGACTCGAATCGTTCGTGCATTCTTCCAAGATCTTGATCCTCGTGGCGCACCAGATGGAATACATCGAGCGCTTCTGTAACCGGGTTATCGTGTTGGAAAAGGGACAGCTGATCGGTGACGGTAGCCCGGCCGAGCTGATTCCGCGTTACGTAGCCCACATGCGCGGCGAGAAAGGGGTGTTCGGTGGCGAACTCACCCTCTAAAGAGCGGCTTCCTTGCATTCCGTGGATGACCTTCGGCCGCCGTGAATCGGCGGAGGAGCTGACCCAACGGGTGCGCGTACAGCGGACCCAAGTGCCCTATCTTCTGCGGGAACCCCGATTTCGCTTCTTCGTGCCGGTAGAACGGGCGCCGCAGGTGAAAGCGTGTGAACGCTTGGCCCGCGAAATGGCCGCGCAAAGCTACGGCAAGTGGGAACTGGTGTTCATTCCCGCGTCTGAAAAGGTGGCCAAGCCACTCGCCCGCCACTTGCGCCGCCGCGAAGACGAACGATTGAGCGTGGCGAATAATTACGCCGCGGAAGAAGCCGACTACGTCGGTAGCCTGGCTCCGGAAACCACCGTCAGCCCCGTGATGCTCTTCTTGCTCGCTGGCCGTGCGAATGGCCTTGCGGAAGGCACCGCCCACGTTTTGTATTGGAACGCGGCCGGGCTTTCGCCCGCGGGAAGAAAGATCGAATGGCGCGTACGCCGTCCCGGATTTTCTCCGTTCGCGCTTCAGCACGGCAACTACCTAGGCTACGACTGGGTGGTCTCCGCCCACGCCTTGACCGAAGGCTTTGCGCAAACGCACCAGTTTTTGAAGATTCTCACGGCTACGGATGCTGCTTGGCACCTGGAACCGACATTTCTCACGTACCACCGCGGTTTACCCCCGGCCCCTACCGTTTGCGATGTGGTAGTTTCCGCCGCCTCGAAAAAGAAACGGGCGTTGACCGCTATCATTTGCTTCCGCGACAAGTCGGACTGGACGGTCAAATCCGTGAAAGCGTGCGTTGCCGCCACCAAAGGCGTGGCGCTGGACTTTTTGCTTATCGACAACCAAAGCCGCCCCGAAGAACGCCAGGCCGTGGAGAAGGCGCTACGCGGAGTAAACGTTCGCTTCGTAAATTACGATCGCCCGTTCAATTTTGCGGCGATGCACAACTGGGCGATGCGGGAGATGGTCGCGAACGAAAACGTGCTTCTGCTGAATAACGATGTGTTCTGGCAGAGCGGCGAACTCGCCACCCTGCTTGACGTGCTGGCGCAAAAAGAGGTCGCCACGGTAGGCATTCCCCTCCGCTTCCCCGACGGAAAGCCGCAGCACTTAGGTTTTAAGGTTTCGCGCGCTACGCCCCCGCGGCAGTTTCGCGTGGAGCCGTTACAAGAAGACGGACCTCTCGGCTCGTGGAGCCGCGAAGTTTTTGCGAACACCTTCGCCGCGTGTTTCGTAAAGCGTTCGATCTTTTTGAAAGTGGGCGGCCTCCCGGAACTCGAGATGGCGAACGGCTTCGGTGACGTAGCGTTCGGCCTGGAGTGCGTGGCTAAAGGGTACCGTAATTTATTTTATGCGGCAGCTTGGGCGATCCATTTGGAAAGCGGGAGTAGAGGAAGGAATTACGAATATTGGGAAGAGGCCGCATTACAACGGCGCTATCCCGAGCTGCTCCAGCGTATGGCCGACGAAGAGTTCTCAATCGATTTCCCCGGCCGGCTTCAATGGATCTCACCGTTGCTCGGCGGAGTCAAAGAGGCGTTGCGCGAACGCGGCGGGGCTTGGGAGCCCGTACGTGCGATGCTGAAGGGCTGGATCCAAACGCTGAGGACCGCGCGGTGATTTCAGAAATCCGAAAACAGATTCGTCCGATCTATTTTTCTTCGCCGGTGCAACGTTGGATGCAGGGAACCAATCGATTGGTCTCGAAGTTTCTCTTCGAAAAGCAGGCTAAGGATCGGTTGCGCGCCCTGTTCTTGCGCCTGCCGTTAGCCTATCGCAATCCTGCGTTACTGCACCTCGACGATTTTTTTACGGCATGTCTTGAAGGACGCGGACTGGGACCCCAAGGGTATTTCGAAGTGGCGCAGTGGCTAAGCGGCCGGAGGGAGCTAGGCTACGTCGGAAAGACCGCGCGGAAGAATGTGGCTCCGGAAACGGCACGGGCTCCCGAAACGTTACGGATTTTGTTCGTGACCGGTGTTTTTCCGTCGCTAAAGCACGGCGGTGGGCTGCGCACGTTCGATATCATGCGGGGCTTAGCCGCGCGGCACGCAGTCTCGCTTTATACCCTGTACGAACCGGGCGACGAGGCGGAGTTGAAGGATTTTGGGTTTCTAAAGGCAACCCGGCTGGCCGCGGATTCCAACTCGTTCCTTTCCGGTTACGAGGATTGGCTAGAGCAGCAAGCGGAGTTCGATGCGGTTCATTTCATCTGGCCTCGGGCGGCCAATTTGATGGCGCATACGCGGCCACGCACCAGGCGGATGGTGTTTGAGTATATCGAGTCGGTTAGCCGCGCGTCCGCTATGAATTTGCTGCGGGAAATCGAGTCCAAAAGTTATTCGGCGCGTTCGATTTTCCAGCTGCTGGAAGCCTTCGATCTGGAATCTAAGGGGACCGGTCTGGCCGACAGCACCGTTTCGCTCATTCCGGAAGATCAAGAGTTTGCCGCCCATACCTTTGGTTCCGCCAAGGGAACGGTAGTTCCTACGGGCATTTCCGATTTTGCCGTTTGGGAAAAAGTGGCGCTGAACCCGGAGCCGCCGGCCAATCGCGATGCTTTATTCCTGGGCTTTTTCACGCATACTCCGAATCAGGTGGGCGTGAAATGGTACCTAGAACGCGTGCACCCGCTAGTGCTCAAGTCGATACCGGACTACCGATTCGTCATCGCCGGCGCGGGCGCCGAGACGGCCATGCGACAAATGGTGCAGGGACACGATCGTGTGGCCTACGAGGGGCCGTTTGAAAACGTGGTGGACCGCATCGCCAGTTGCCGAATCGGATTGGCTCCGCTTATCACCGGGGCCGGCTTGCGAGGTAAAGTGAATCAGTACTCGGCCATTGGCCGCCCCACCGTCAGCACGTCCATCGGAACGGCGGGGCTGCCCTACGTGAACGGTGAATCGGTAATGGTGGCGGACGATCCGCGCGAGTTCGCCAATGCGGTTATCCGCCTGCTGACCGACGATGATACCTACGAGTCGGTTCGTACGCGGGCGCAGAGAATCGCGCGCACGAATCATCAGTGGAGCAATTACCTCCCAAAACTCGAGAAGCTTTATGCGCGGTGAGGTCTTTCTACTTTATTTGCGCTTCGGAGAATCACGGGGCATGGCTCCGTTCGAGCAGATGCGCAAACTCGCGCGTCGGTGGTTCCCGCTGGCGGTTCAACGCATTGTCGTAGTGGACAACGCCATCACGGTTGATCTTGAACGCGAAATTCGTCGCAATGTCGATCTGATTTCGGGCGACAACGTAGAGCGTGAATTTACCGGCTACGAAAAAGGGCTGCAGTTTTTGCAGCGCCGGTACGGCCTGCGGGCGAGCTCGCCAATCATCGTAGGGAACGACACCTTTTTGTCTTCCTACGGCGGCGGCAAGTTTTTGAAGGACTTCACCTTGGCCAACGTGCACGTGGGATTGGCGTTGGGCGCACTCGTGGGCCACGTCGATAGCTATCCCGAACCGGTGGGCTGGGATGGCAAAAAATTCCAGCGTTGGGTGCGCACCAGCCTGATGGTGGCACGTTGGGAAGCATTGCAGGCGCTGTTGCCGTTGTCGCTACCGTACGAGGACAAAGAGCTCTTTGCGGCGAAGGAGGGCTTTTTTGCCAAGAATGCGCCGCCGGACGAAACGTACCGGGAGTACCTCGAAACGTGGCTGTTCCGCGATGCTAAGGAAGGCAGTGCCTTCCGCGAGAGCTGGCACTCAAAAGAAAAGCTGACCAAGCAGAGTCGCGATCGGATGCGGGCCAAGGCCCGCTGTATTTTCTGCGAGCATCAGCTGAGCCTGCGGGCCCAGGAGAAAAAGATTCCGCTATTCGATCCGCGCCAGCCGCTCAAAGCGGTGGGCCGCGCATTCGGTTTGGATCGCTGGGTTATTCGGCGCTTGCTGAAGACGACGACGGCCCTGCTTCCTTCAAAAGCATAAGCAGTTTTCCGCGCAGCCCTTCCGCCTTTTCCCATTCGCGATTAGCGCGCTGGCGTAGGGCCTGGCCCAAATCCTTCGCGCTCTTCTTGATCGAGGGCGAACTAGACTCAGCTTCGCGCCAATTCAGCGGCGGAATGCTGCGGTAGAGCAGCTCTTCTAACCCCGATTTGAGCAGCGACTCGGATAATCCGGTGACCTCAGCCTGCAGGCGGACTTCATGGGCAATATCCGCTTCCAACGCCGGGGAATAGCCCAGCTCTTCGCAGAAGGTGATGTACAGCTCGGCGAGGCTAGTAAAACCAATTTGCCCCAGGGTCGCGGCGTCAGCGCCGACACCGAGAGCATTCCGCAGCGCCCACCAGCTGCGCGTAATGGGCGTCGTGGCCGACCATTCCTGATCGTAGAATAGAAACTTGCGCGAACGGGCATCGAGTGCAGCATTCGTAATCAAGGCATCCAAGGCTTTTCCGTCGAGTACGGTGGTGGTGCCTGCGGTCTTTCCCCAGTTTTCCAAGGTTGCGGCGGCAAAACTTTTCCAAAGCGATAAGAATTTGTCGCGTTCCCCGAAAAAAGCCCGTCGCAAAAATTTGAGCCGAAGTGACGGTTCATCAGTGAGCGGTTCGTTAACCGAAAACCAGCGGACCGTTTGGTACTTGGCTTTACACTTCCCGGTCTCGAGTTCCGTTTTCTCGACCCGCGCTCCGTCCTTTTCTTTCACGAAGCGAGTCACCGTCGGCCGGAGGCGATTCACGTTGTAGTGCCAGGCCAAAACCGACTCGTGGCCGGAGGTCAGGCGTTTAAGCGTCTCGCCGTCCCCGCCGTACGAAGCCAAAAATAAAAACGAGTTGGCGAAGTCGGGAAGCAGGCCGGCCCCCGTTAGCTCACGTACCGCCAAGGGATCGCTCAGCAGGGGACGCTTCGTCCGCTGGTAGTCTTGGTACGGGCTACCCGAGGCGAGGTTAGCCGTGGCTTCGGGATAAAGCTCGGCCATCGGCGCGCGCACGATCGCGTGCGGGATCTTGTAATCGGGAAATGGGTAGTACGGTTCAACCGTGTCCATCCCCGCGTTAGTCAACCGGGTGAGCAGCTCTTTGCGGGAAAACGTACGCGGGCTTTTACCTTCGGGGTATCCGCAGACGCCGTCGAAGCGAAAACTGGTGTGGTCTTCACCGGCTCCGGTCCAGTATTTGACGCCTAGCTTGTTTTCGATTGCCAGAATCAAAACACCGCCCGGCTTCAACCAGCGGGTCATGCAGGCGAGCGCCCATTGGAACGCATCGCCGGCGAAATTCTTCGGCGGAGTCATGAACATCTCGGCGTACTCGAGCACGCCGATGCAAAGGGCGACGTCGAACTTGCCGGTGGGGGTAACATCCCCAAAGTTGCTGACGACGCCACTCCAGTTTTTCAGATCTTTGAGCCTGGCCGAAGCGCCGTCGAAGCGGCTTTGCGTGCCCTCGATCAGGAAGAGGCTCTTGCAGGACTCCGCCACTACCCGCGACATCGCCCCCATACCGGCCCCAAACTCGATCACGTCGAGCCCTTCGAACGAGAACGGGCGGAGTAGGTTTCCGCGCTCGGGTGACAGGTGGTAACGCACCGGCCATTCGTCGTAGCGGGGTGCCGCTACCCGGCTCAGCGAGCTGGCCGTTGGCTCATTGGAAAGCGCCGCGGCAATTTCGGCCTCGGTCGCCTGACCATCGGAGTAGGAGATTTCGCTCATGAAATGGTTTTAGCACTCATTTCCATTTCATCAACGACCCGTTTCCGAGGTCGGGAACTGGGGGGAAATGGGTACCTTTTGGACGATTTCTTATTCCACGGTCACGGATTTCGCGAGGTTACGCGGTTTATCCACGTCGGTGCCCGCCTGCAGGGCCGTGTAGTAGGCCAGCAGTTGCATCGGCAGACTGAGGAGGATCGGGTTCAGGCCCCACGGTGCATCCGGGATGGCGATGAAATGGTGAGACTGCGCCGCGAGACGCGTATCGCTTTCGCTGCCAATTGAGAAGATCTTTCCGCCGCGGCTCTTCACCTCTTGCAGGTTGCTCATCAGCTTTTCGTAGATGGTGTCCGATTTGGACGCCCACTCGCGTTTCTTGTCGAATGCGTAGGGCTTATCCTTCGGCGCCAGCACGATGATCGCCGTGTTGCGATCGATGAGGGCGATGGGGCCGTGCTTCAGCTCTCCCGCCGGATAACCTTCCGCGTGCGCGTAGCTGATCTCTTTCAATTTTAAAGCGCCTTCGAGCGCGATGGGGTAGTTAACGTCACGGCCCAGGAAAAAAAAGAAGTTCGACGAACCCAGCTCGAGGGCAATCTGTTCGATCTTCTCTTCCGACTGCAGACACTTTTCTATCCACAGCGGCAATTTCACCAAATCGTTAGTCAGCTCTTTAGTCTGCTCTCCGGTTAGCGATCCGTTGAGCGAGCCCAGTTCGACCGCCAACAGGTACAGCGCCGTAATTTGGGTGGTGAACGCCTTGGTCGACGCCACGCCGATTTCGGGGCCGGCGTTGGTGTACAGCACCGACTCTGCCTCGCGAGTTAGCGTGCTTTCGCGTACGTTACAGATCGCCAGCGTACGGACGCCGCGTGAGATGCCCTCACGCAGGCCGGCCAGCGTGTCCGCCGTTTCGCCCGACTGCGAGATGGAAATTAGCAGTGTCTCTTTATCCAAAATCGGATTGCGGTAACGGAACTCGGACCCGAAATCGACATCGACGGGAATGCCCGCGATGCGTTCGATAAGGTACTTGGCGACCAGACCCGCGTGGCGGGCGGTACCGCACGCCACGATGGCGATGCGTTTGGTGGCCTTGAGCTGTTCTTTCGTGATCACGAGCCCTTGGATCTCGATCGTTCCCTCACCGTGGTGAAGGTGGGGATCGATTGTGTGGGTGATCGCCGCCGCCTGCTCGTGAATCTCTTTGAGCATGTAGTGGCGGTAGCCGGATTTTTCCAGCTGATCGGGGGTCCAATGGATTGCCTTGATGTCCGGTTTGCGGGCCTCGCCGCGCTCACCGTGAATCGACACGCCGTCTTTGCGGGCAATTACGAACTCGTGATCGTGCAAATAAATGATCTGGTTCGTGCGGTGGAGCACCGCCTGAACGTCCGACGCGACGAAGTTCTCGCCTTTGCCAACGCCGACAAGTAAGGGCACGCCGTTGCGCACGCCGACCAGTACATCGGGCTCCTGTTTATTCATAATCACAAAAGCGTACGAGCCGCGCAGACGCGGCAGCACGGCTAGCAACGCATCGACTAGCTTACGGCCCCGGGCGATCTCCGCATCGAACAGGTGCGCGACGATTTCTGAATCGGTTTCGCTCTTAAAGGTGCGGCCG
>JAYUBV010000046.1:0-2675 GCA_043740655.1 Pseudomonadota bacterium
CTAAACCCGTCGCCCCCACTCCGGCGACCCTCTTTTACACGAGCTACCTCCTCGCCACCGCCGCGTACTCCAGTCCGGAGGAAACGGCCGCCGCGTTGCTGCCCTGCTTCTGGCTTTACCTGGTACTCGCCGAGGACTTAAAGAAGAGCTCGCCGGAAAAAAATCCTTACGCTGAGTGGATCGAGTTGTACTCATCACCCAAGTACCGCAAAGCGGTGCAGAAGATGATCTTACTTACCGATAAGCTCGCCGGCGGTTCGCCCCGCCGAGCAAAAATGGAGGCGGCGTTTCTAAACGCGTTCGAGTTGGAGTGGCGGTTTTGGGACGACGCATACCCTATGCTAAAATTTCGACCATGAAAGTAGCTTTCCCCTTAACTGCCGTCGCCATCGCCGTAGTCTCCGTAGCCGCCCTCACGGTGCGATCGCGTAACCGGTTGAGCGACCCGGTGCTGGAAGTCGGCTCGTTTCAGTTTACGCGGCAGGATCTCGATCAGCGGTTACGGGTGCTGCAGTTCTATTTTCCCCAAGATAAAAATCTCAATCCGCGCAATGATCTGGTGCGCGTGTATTCGACGGTTCAGGTACTTCTCGACTTCGGGATTCCCAATCTAAGGGATCGGGTAATTGCCGAGGACAAACGCATTGATAACTCCACGCTCGATCCCACGGGACTGGCCCGCATCAAACGGATTTTCAACGGTGACATCGAAGCCTACCGCCGATTGTTCGTGTTGCCCGTATTGGCTCCTCGCCTGTTCAGCGACTTTGCCTCCCGCCATACGATTCCGCAGGGCAAATCGCGGGCGACGGCGGCCCGGTTTATCGAGGCCGCGCTCCAAAAACCGGCCGCGTTCGGAGCGATTGCCGCCAAGCAGAAGCTGGTCCGCCGCCGCCTCGTAGTGTCGGAAGCCAAGGGGGTGCGCTGGGACGAGGCGAAAATTCAACCCGGCGACACGGGTACGTCTGGAAACAACGGTGACGTCCACCCGATGCTGTTAGAAAAATGGAAAAAGGACAGCCACGATAAAGAACAAAGCGAAGCTGAGCAGTGGGTTCGTCGTCACGCCGTCGGGCTTAAGGTGGGGCAGGTGAGTCCAGAGATGATCGACCACGGCGAGGTGTGGCTAGCGATAAAGCTTCTCGGCACGAACCGTGATAACGAGCTGTTGTTCGATTCCGCCAGTGTGCCCAAGGACCCGACCGAGCAATGGCAGAAAGAGCAGGAAGCGAAGATTCTATCTAAGGATCTTTAGTCGCTTAGTTCAGCACGATCGCTACGCTGACGAAATGACAAGCACTGCCCCCGAGCACCATCAGGTGCCTGATTTCGTGGAACCCAAAGTGCGGCGGATACGGGTCCGGCCATTTCAGCGCGTAGATGACGGCTCCTACGCTGTAAGATAATCCGCCCGCCACCAGCCAGGCCATCGCGTCGAAGCTCAATCCGACTTTTAGCGAGGGCAACGCCACCACGATAAACCAACCCATAAAGAGGTACAGTGCGGTCGTAAGCCAACGCGGAGCGTGGATCCATAACAGACTCAACCCCAAACCAAAGATCGCGATGCTCCAGATCGTAATGAGCAGCTGCGTGCCCCACGTGTAGCGCATCGTGATGAGGCAATAGGGTGTGTAGCTGCCCGCAATCAAGGCAAAGATCAGCGCGTGATCAATACGCCGCAGGACCAGCTGCGCCTTCTCCGAAACGTGCAGCAGATGGTAGGCTGCGCTCGACAGATAAAGTCCGATGAGACTCAAGCCAAAGACGAGCGCGGCCACGAGACGGCGCGTATCGGCCGGAGGAATCTTGATAAGGAGGTAAACGACGCCGACGGCGCCGAGCAAGGCCCCGAGCAAATGGGTGAGCCCACTCACCGGGTCGCGGGCGTAACGCTGAATCCAAGTAGCCATCAGCGCCGAGCGCGGGCTAGGCCGTGCCTCTCTTTGTGGGAACTCCACGCCAGAAATCCGACGGAAAGAAAAAGGGCCAGGTAGAAGGGATTTATCCACTCGGGTAGTTCGGGAACCGCCACGGGCGGGCAGCATTCGAAAAGCGTGCCGTCCTGGTTGAACGAAACGTCGTGGCACTTTTCCTGAGCACAGGCGAGGGCACACGTTGGCTCGAGGTAATCTGGCGGAGCGCACCCTGTTTCGGCCACCCCGTTCATTGAAACTACCAACGCAATGAACAAAAAGACTTTGCCCAAAAATTTAACGATCACGCCTGGCCCCCCGGTACGGCGAGTCGGCGCGGACGGAAACGGTAGACCGCCCAAAGAAAGGCACTAATGCCGACGAGGTAAAGGGTGAGTCCAACGCTCGAATGGAACAGCGCCTGGACCTGCTCCTCGGGGCCACGTCCCAAAGCCGAGTGGCTGACGGTGACGGAGAAAACGAAGAAGGCCACGATGCGCGCTACGTTCAGCGAGAACATGAATAGCACGCCCGCCGCGTAAGCCGCCATACGACGGCCCAGCGAAAGTCGACCTTTGTCGAAACCCCACGTGAGGGTGAAGGCGAAGAGGAAAAGGAAAATACCTTCGAGCCCCGAGCACGGCTTCATAATCTGAGCGGTCAGCGCCCGGTGCTGCAAAATGAGGGACTTCCCCATGGAGTAACGAACATCCAGACCGATCGCATTCAACGTCCACGTGACGCAGCTACCGACCACGC
>JAYUBV010000047.1:0-2669 GCA_043740655.1 Pseudomonadota bacterium
GTAACCTTTCGCCCGAAAATACACTTCATTCAGGAGTCTTAACCAGCCATGAAACTTCATCCGATTTTCGAACGACGCCGTATTTTTGCTACGGGCCCCACTCCGGTACCCGAAGAGGTTCTGGGTGAATTGGCTCGCTCGCCGTTGCACCACCGCACGAAGGAATTCATCGCGATCTTGGCTCGCGTAAAAGAAAATCTGTCGTTCCTGTTCCAGACCACGCAGCCCAGCTACCTACTCGCCTCCTCGGGCACGGGTGCGATGGAAACCACGATGGTCAACCTCTTCTCCCCCGGCGACGAAGTCGTGGTGGTGAACGGGGGAAAGTTCGGTGAACGTTGGGGCAAAATGGCCACCCGCTTTGGCATTACGCCGATCGAGATCAAGGTCGAGTGGGGACACTCCGTCGATCCCGACGAGATTAAAAAAACGTTGAAGGCCCACCCTAAGGCCCGCGGAGTCTTGTTCCAGGCTTCGGAAACCTCTACCGGCACCTACCACCCGGTAGAACAAATCGCGCGGGTCGTGAAGGAAAATAGCGACGCGCTTTGCATCGTCGACGCCATCACTGCCCTCGGCGTGCAGGACCTGCCGATGGACAAGTGGGGCTTGGACGCCGTCATTAGCGGATCGCAAAAAGCCCTGATGCTGCCGCCCGGTCTCGCCTTCCTGGCCCTCTCGGCCCGCGCGCAAGAGTCCCGCAAGCAGAACAAGGGCTGCCCGCGCTTCTACTTCAATCTCGATGCGGAAGACAAAGCGACGGCCGGCGGAGAAACCGCCTGGACCCCCGCCGTCGGACTCATCCAAGGATTGGACATCGTACTGACGAAGATGAAGCAGACGGGGCTCGCCCCCGTGTTCGCTCACCACGCGCGTTTGGCGGAAGCCACCCGTCGCGGGGTGAAGGCGATGAACTGCGAACTCTTTTGCAAAGGCACTCCGTCGGACGCGCTGACCGCAGTCCTCGTGCCGTCGTCGATTCCCGAAGGCAAAAAAGTCATCTCGGTGCTTAGGGATCGTTTCGGCATCACGATGGCGGGCGGACAGGATGCCTGGAAGGGCAAAATGTTCCGCATCGCGCACTTGGGTTACTTCGACGAGCTCGACATGGTGACGGTGCTCTCGGCGTGCGAACAGACGCTTAAACAACTTGGCCACAATCTAGAGATGGGCAAAGGGCCCGGTGCGGCTAGCCAGTATTTCTTTGAAACGTCAGGAGCCAAGTAATGAGCTGTAAAGTACTGATCGCCGATGGACTAGCTTCCGAAGGCATCGCCCGACTCAAGGACATTCCCAATCTCGAGCTCATCGAGCACAAAGATATTTCGCGGGACGATCTAAAAAAGATCCTTCCCGGGGTGGACATCCTCATCGTGCGTTCGCGGACGCAGGTCGATCGGGACCTGCTCGCGGCGGCCCCCGGCTTGAAGCTGGCGATTCGAGCGGGTATTGGTCTAGACAACATCGACGTTGCCGCCGCTACGGAACGCGGAGTCGTCGTGATGAACGCCCCCACGGGTAACATCGTGACCACCGCGGAGCACGCCTTGGCTTTGCTGTTCGCCATCTCGCGCCGGATTCCGGAGGCGGATGCGACCTTGCGCCAGGGCAAATGGGAGAAGAAGAAGTTTCAAGGGAGCGAGCTACGCGGCAAGACCATCGGCGTACTGGGTCTGGGCAACATCGGCAAAGCCATCGCGGAACGCGCACTAGGATTGAAGATGCGAGTAGTGGGCTTTGACCCGTACCTCACCGCCGAAGCCGCCGCGAAATACCAGGTCGAGCTGCTGTCATTAGATCAAGTGTTGGCCACGTCGGATTACATTACCGTGCACGTGCCTTTGATTCCCGCGACCAAGGGGCTCTTGAACAAAGAGACTATCGGAAAAATGAAAAAGGGCGCCTACCTCATCAACTGTGCGCGCGGCGGAATCGTCGACGAAGTGGCGTTGGTAGAAGCGCTCGAAAGCGGGCACCTCACGGGGGCCGCCCTTGACGTGTTTGAAGTGGAACCGTTGCCCGCGGACTCGCCGTTGCTTAAACGGCGCGACATCGTGTTGACGCCGCACTTGGGGGCCAGCACCGACGAGGCGCAGGTCCAGGTAGGGCTGGAAGTGGCTGAACAGGTTGCTTCGTACCTACGCGAAGGCGTCTACAAGAATGCGATCAACGTGCCGAACGTTTCGTCGGAACAGCTTTCGGTGATGAAGCCGTGGATGGAACTGTGCGACAAGCTGGGCTCCTTCGCGGGTCAGCTCGTTTCCAGCCAAGCGCTTAAGCGCGTGCGTATCCGCTACGAAGGATCCATCCAGGCTTACGATCGCAAAGAGGTGCTGACGCTGTCGGTGCTTAAAGGACTTTTCACCGCGCTCATGTCGACTCCGGTCAACATGGTGAACGCGCGTAAGTTCGCTAAGGATCGAGGTCTCAATGTGGAAGAGTCGATGCAGCAAGAATGCGCCGATTTCACCGGGCTTATCGAAGTGACGCTCGAAGGTGAGACGAGCCTGACGGTCTCGGGCACGGTGTACGGTAAGTCCGAACCTCGGCTCGTGCGCGTGGATCGCTTCAACATCGATGCGGTGCCGACGGGTCACCTGCTCTTCACCCGCAACGTGGATCAGCCTGGCGTTATCGGCGCCATGGGTACGTTGCTCAGCCAACACGGC
>JAYUBV010000048.1:0-8748 GCA_043740655.1 Pseudomonadota bacterium
GTATTTTCTTAACGATTCCACGGTGCCCTTTTGGCGTAGCGGTGATGGTCGCCAGCCCCGTGGCTAGTTCACCCAAATTGGTCAGCGCAATGGCGTGGACGGAGCTTAGGTGGTTGCGCACCTTACGGCGGTCTTTCATGATGACCTTGGCGAAGCCGGGCCGCAGCTCGCGAACCTCCGCCCCGATGGTGCCGGAGTAGGGGACGACCGTTCCCAGGATGCGGCTAAAAATTTTGGAACCCTGGGGAAGATTCTTTAGCGTGTTCCAACCGCCCAGAAGGTTTTCTGGGGTGAACTCCGTAAACGGATTGATCTTAAATAGTTTCACTAATCGCACGGTGGCTCCTTGGGTGAGCCAGCGTTATAGCACTGGCTCAACGGCGAGTCAGGTTCGTGAGAAAATTCCAGCACCGGCGTGCCACGCCGATCCGCTCCAGAACGTTTCCGAGAATTTCGATTACGCAAAAGTTGTTGAAGTTAGACGGCCGACGGCGAGCTGGTCGAAGCGGGGTGGTTGTATCGCGTGGCGGCTTTTCACGGATGGGATATCCGCGGTAGCGGTAGATCTTTTTGGAGAATAGATGGCAAAGAAAACGGTGTATCTCAGCGGCCCGATCATGGACGAGCACGAGGGCATTGCCCGTGAATGGCGCGAGAGGGCCAAGAGCCTATTGGGCGAGCATTTCACTTTGCTCGATCCGATGCGGCGTAATTTTTCCGATCGCGAGGTGGATAGTGCCAATGAGATCGTCGAGTTCGATCTTCAGGACATTCGCGATGCGGACATCATCTTGGTTAACTATAACCGCGCCAGCATTGGCACGAGCATGGAAGTGTTCTATGCGTCACACGATCTCGGCAAGTTCGTGATCACCTTCTCGCCTTACTCTTTCAAAGACTGCAGTGCGTGGATGGTGCGTTTCAGCACGAAGATTTTGCCCACCTTGGAATCGGCGACCGACTACCTAGTGAAGCACTTCGCGAAGCCGGACGTTCGTTGATAATCAGTTGGTGGCAACGTCCGCACTGGCGGTGTTGGCGTCGTTCCACATCTTTTCAAACTGGCGCACGTACCGCTGCACGATCGTAGGATCATCCAGGTAGATCTGGTTTTCTTGATTGTTGCGGTACGCGTTGGATGAATAGTTGAACGAGCCGGTCTCCAGGCGCTTGCCGTCTACCACGATAAATTTGTCGTGCATGATGCCGCGCTGTTTTCCGAACTTCACGTTCGCGCCACCCTTGATCAGTAGGCCTACCAACGAGTGATGCCCTTTGGACTGCTTGCGATCCACGATGATACGTACGGTAATTTTTTTGGACGCCACGAGGAGTTCGTGCACGATCTTTTCGTGAGTGATGTCGTAGATCGCGACGTCTAAAGACTTCTGCGCAGTTTGGATAAATTTCCAAAGCTTCACGTCGCAGGATTCGTCCGGGGAGAAGCAAACCTCTTTGTCCTGGGGCGCGGCTACCAGCGCATCGCCGGCTGTCTTCACCATCCAGTCGATCGGCGTTTTTTTACGGGAGGCGTAGCTTGGTCGGACGGACAGAAGAAGAATGACAAGGAAGGCGCGCATTCGGCGAATTTAGCACGCAGTCCGGTCCGCCGCATATCGGGTCGCGACGGTGATTATGAAACCCGTTCCACGACGAGCGATAGCAATCCGGCGAGGGCATCGCGGATGCCGTGCTTGGGTAGGGCGGACAGCGCGCATTCGGCTGAGTGGCGACAGGCGGCCAGTTTTTCGTCGAGCTGCCTCCGAATCTTAACGTCGGCGTAGCTTCGCTTTCCCTGCACGATCGCAGGCTCAATCGGGGCTCCCCGTTGGAAGGCCTCGTGAAGTGGGGCGTGAAACGCAGGAGAGAGTCGGGCGAGCCACCAGCTGGCGCGGTTGAGGCGGCCTTCGTTCAGATCGGACCAGGCGTCCTTTCCGTCGCCACCTTTAAGATCGAGCACGTCGTCGCTGAACTGGAATAGTTCGCCGAACGCGCGGGCGAAGGTGCGCACCGCGGGGACGTAGTCCCGGTGGGTGAGGGTGGGTCCCACGCGGGCGGCCCATTCGAATAACGCCGAGGTCTTTAGGTGGCTCACCTCTACGAAAGGCGCCTCGGTCAGGGGATCTTGGCCTAAGAGATCTCGTTGCAACAGTTCGCCCGACGAGAGCGACTTTAGCGCCTGGCAGAGTTCGATGAGCAGCCTCACGTCGCCGTGCTGCGCTAAGCGCGATAGCGCGTCACTTAGGAAGTAGTCTCCGGACAGTACGGCCGCGCCATTGCCGTATAAGAAATTGGCGGAGGGGCCGCCGCGCCGTTCGTTAGCCACGTCGACGACGTCGTCGTGTAATAGCGTGGCGGTGTGGATGGCTTCCACGATCCAGGCGTAAAGGTCCAGTGTCTCGCGTTCAGCGCCGGCGAGGGTGCCAAACCAGTACACCCAGTGCGATCGCAGCCGTTTGCCCTTGCGCCGCCACAGCGTTTGCACCACTTCGGGAATTTTGCTCACCTCCGGCGTGCGTTCGAACAACGGCATGCGATCGAGTCGACGTATGTCCTCGCGGTTGCTTTCAAAGGCTTGCACGATGCAGGGGATCACGACTGGCCTCCGGTGGCGATGAGTAAGGCGATACCAAACAGTAGGGGCAGCGTGATGCCGAGCAGGAAACGGCCGGGGGCCACGGTGGTTTTAGCGAGGTGGCCCGTGGCTAAGGTAGCCGCCATCGCCGCCACTTTTACCGGGAAGGGCAGTGGACTAGTGGAGAAGGTAGCGCAAAGGGCCAGTACGGCGACCAGATAACAAAGCACCGCGCGCCGGCGGGTCTGCGCCGCGCCGTGCACGACGGCGTAGGTCCGTTTACCCGCCGCCGCGTCGGTGAGAATTTGCGACGGTTGGTGGGCCAGTAAGACGGAAATCGACAGCGCGCCGCAACCGGTGATGCCGAATAAAAGTGACCAGGCACTCGGAGAAGGACTCAGCAGCCACAGGCAGCCGAACACGCCAACCCCGTAACAAAAGCCGGTCACGCTTTCCCCCCACCGCGAGTAGGCGAGCGGATGACGGCCGAAATTGTACCAAAGTCCCAACCCCACCGGCAGCAGGGCGATCGGCAAAATCCAAAGCCGGTTTTGTAAAGCCAGCGCCGCGATGCCTACGGTGAGGCCGCCCGCGAAGCTCAGCCAGCCGTGCCTTCGTACCGTCGATAGATCAAAACCGTGGAAACGAACCCAGCTCAGCATCTTTTCTGAGTCGGCGCCGCGCCGCCAGTCATTCTCATCGTTAAAAACATTCACCGCGTGCTGCATCGCCACGACGCCGAGCCCCGCCAGTATCAGGGCGGGTAGGCTCGCCACGGACGGAGCCGCGCACCATAGCCACAGCACCGGCACGATGGAAATGAGATAGATGGCAGGCTGTAACACCTGCCATCCCCGTGGTGCTTCGAACAAGGCGGTTGCCTCACGCAAAGGCGACCTCTTTCTCTTGTACCTTCACCAGAGCGGCCTGGAACCAGCCCGCGTGCTCGCGTTCGGAATCGATCACACGCTGGTAGACCTCGGCGGCCTTTTGGTTGTTCTGCTCGATCGCTTGGTCGCGGAACTTGGGATAGATCTGCAGGTACTCACGTTCTTCAACGCGAATCGCAACCTTCAGCGCATTCTCGATCACCTTCTGCGGATCGTTTTCGATGAGCTTCGCGCAGTTTTTCTTGATCGTTTCGATCGTGGCCTTCGCGCGGGCGGTATCGTTACCTTCCGCGGGGGTGCCCATCTCTTTGTACAGCTCACGTAGCCATACCGAGTGCAGCTTCTCTTCGCCGGCAACTTTCAGGAAAAGTTCCGACACTTCGGGATAGCCCGCCGTTCGCGCCCAGCGCGCAAACTCGGGGTACATCACCGCATTTTCGTACTCCTCCACGTCTACGAACGATTCCGCCGATTGCTCTAGCTTCTCGCCCTTTTGCGCCGCGGCGAAGCATCCGAAGATCATCTCTTCGTTGATTAGGTTAGTTTCCATTGTTGAGTCCTCCGTTAGTTACTGAAGTTTCAGAATATACTGAAACTTCAGAATAGATATTGAAAGGTGCGGTGCCGTGTCAATAAAGTAAGGTTTGAAAGGTGGGGACGCGATGCCACTCGATTTCTCCCGGGTAGCCCCGGTTTACGACCGTTTGAACGATCTCATCTCATTTGGCCTGCACCGGCGGTGGAAACGCCGACTGGTCGGTACGTTGCTGAACCGGGCGGGCCGCGGACGCTGGGTGGATATGGCGGCCGGCACCGGCGACGTGGCGGAGCTGATGGTGAGGCTGGGAGTTCCCGACGTCGTAGCGGTTGACCCTTGCGAGCCCATGGTGGCGCGTGGAATGACCCGCACCGATCGCCGCATTCACTGGCTGGTGGCGAGGGCGGAGGCCATTCCGCTGGGGGACGGTACCGTGCGGGCGATTGCCTGTTCCTTCGGCGTGCGAAACTTTACGGACCGGGCGCTGGCCTTCCGGGAGTGGAAGCGAGTGCTGGAGCCGGGCGGGGTGTGCGGCGTGCTCGAGATTCATCCTCCGTCGCGCGGGCTATTTTACGGGCTTTTTCAGTTTCATTGGCGGTGGGTAGTTCCGCTGTTGGGGCGGCTGGTGGGCCGGGCCGACGCGTACCGCTATTTGAAGGACTCCGTGGAAGGATTTGTGTCGCCGCAGGCCTTAGCGCAAGAGGCTTTGGCATCGGGTCTTGAGCCGTTGGGGTTCAGTTCCCTATTCGGAAAAGGGGTGGTATCTCTTTCACTCTTTCGAAAACATGGCGGAAACGAAAAAAATTCAAATGTCGGAGGAGGAGGTAGCCTTCTCTGAAATTATTGGCGACTTGGTCGAACAGTGGGGCTTTAACCGAAACCTCGGTCGCATCTGGTCGTTGCTGTTTCTACGCAATGAGCCGCTGAATGCATCGGACGTGCAGGATGCGCTGTCGTTGTCCGCGGGGTCGGTTAGCTCGGGCCTCACGGAGCTTCAAACCTGGGGCTGCATCAAACGTCTGCGCGTGGCCGCGGATCGCAATTTTTACTTCGCCGCCGATGAGAATATCTGGCGATCGGTCGGCAACGTATTGCGTACGCGCGAGCTGCGAATTTTGGAAGAGGCGCGGGCGGGAATCGACGGGCTCGTGCAGATCATTCCTAAACGCAACAAAGGGGACCTGGGTAACTTTCAGGTGCGCCGTTTAAAGATCGTGCGCGAAGACATCCACACCGCGCTGGAGTTATTCAGTAATTTACTGGTTGGAAACCCACTGGGCCTTTCTAAAATCACCAAGCTGGTCTCCCGTCTCCGGGCGCGCTGACTAGCCGATCTCTCCTCGGGAATTTTCACCAAAATACCGAAACGTTAGGGATCTCCTATGCGTTTAATAATGCGGCATGCCAATTTTACAGTCCTGGGGCTTTTGCTCGGCTGCGAACTTTTTGCGGCCAAGGTCGTCTTCGATAAGGACTGCCTGCCCGAAGTTCTGGCGTTGATCCGATCCGCTAAGACGGAACTCGTAATTAGCGTGTTCGACATCAATGAGCCGGAGATCATTCAGGCCATTGCCGAGGCCCGCTTCCGCGGGGTGAAGGTCCGCGTGATGACGGATCGGCGGCAAGCGATGGGCGATCATTCACGGGTGCCCGACCTTTTTCTACTCGGCGTCGACATTCGCATGAACTCCCGGGGGCGGCTGCACCACCACAAGTTTGCGGTAGCCGACGGCATTCGCAGCGTCAGCGGCTCGTTTAACTGGACGAAAGGGGCGCACAATAACGCCGAAGACCTCACCGTGCTGTCCGACGGTATGCTGCCCAGCAGCGAGCGAGCATCTATCCGCAATTTTCAGGGTAAGTTCGAAGAGGACTGGACCAAGAACACGCGGCAAAAGTCGGATGGCTACTTTCGGCGAATTTATAAGACCAAGAGCGGCGAAATTTTTGAGCGCTGGCGGGGGTGGATGATGGAAACCCTGCAGGGGGCCCCTCCGCAAAACAAAATGGAAGACGGCCGGCTGCGCGAGGCCATCGATCTGGCCGACGCATTTTACGACGAGAATCCGGGACTGCTCGATTTAGTGGCCAAGCACGCGCGCGACACGGGTCCGACGGGAGTCCGTAGCCGAATCGCCGCTCTGGAATTTATGGGCGAGGCGGAAACCAAAAATCCGGAGCACCACGCGCTTATCTTGAAGGCCGAGCACGACAGCCGACCCAACGTGCGGGAGGCGGCGACGGTGGCGCGCGTAAAAATCGGCGGCGTGTTGGAAGGCGACGAAAGGTACGACGGGATCACTGGCTCCGTGCGCAGTGCCGTAGTTTACTGTCGGTCGCTATTTTCTCGCTTACCCTAAATCAAACCACAGAAATTCGCAGGTCCCCTTGAGCGACTTGAACGTGGCGCGTGATTCATCGGAAACCGCCGCGCCGTCTCCCGCCGCTAGCCGCTCGCCATTCAGCGAAAGTTCCCCGCTGACCAGCTGTAGCCAGCCGTGGCGTCCCGCCGCGATGGGTTGCGATAACTCTTTGCTCTCGTCGAGGCGACTGGCAAAAATCTTGGCGTCCTGGTTAATCGTGATTGATTCGGTGGTAGATTCGTCGGCAACGATTAATCTGAGTTGATTACTTTTTGCGTCCGGCGCGAAGTGCTTCTGGTCGTAGCGTGGCTTTAATCCCTTAGCGTTGGGAAAGATCCAGATCTGCAGCAGGTGAGCGGTTTCCGTTTCCGAAGGGTTGAACTCGCTGTGTTCAACGCCCGCCCCCGCGCTCATATACTGCACGTCCCCGGCGCGAATGATCGAGCCGTTGCCCATGCTATCCTTATGCTCGAGTGCCCCCTCTAGAAGGTAGGTTACGATCTCCATATCGCGGTGAAAATGGGTACCGAACCCGCGGGCCCCCTCGATGTTGTCTTCGTTGATGACCAGCAGGGTATGAAAGCTGTGATGTTCGGGGTCGCGGTACTCGGCGAACGAGAAGGTGTGGCGGGCCTTGAGCCAGCCGTGATCGGCAAAGCCACGATCGTTGGATTTTCGGATGCGAATCATGGGTTCCTTATCCGTGAGGCTTTTCGCACTCGTAGATGCTCCACAGACGGCTTCGCTCAATCCACTTGTTGTAGTTAAAGCGCGCGACCCATGGCGGCAGTGGAGTGTACGTAAGCTTGCACCATTTTTGTAAGTTAGAAGCTTCGGCCGGTAGGGCAAAACCCTTGCGACCTACGTAAGATATGCCTTCCTTCGCTGCGACTTTAGATTCTAGCTCGGCATAGTTAGCGAGGCGGGTCACGACGGTGCCAGGCTGACGGTAGAAGGACACGGGGTAGCCCACGACCTCGAAGCAATCGCCATCCACGCTGAGCAATTCCACCGGCTTGTTGCGATCGTAAAGGTAGTGGTAAACGCCGATTACTCCGGCCGACGGGGTGAGGCACGCGATGATCAGCATAGCGAAGTTAATACCAAGGGCCAGGGGCCGTAGCCTGCGAAAAAAAGTGGCCCAACCTAGCGACGTCAATCGACTCCACACCACGCTTAAGCTCATTACGCTAAGGACGACCGACATCTTGGCGATGGGAAAAAGGTAGTTAAGCTGCTTGTGCGCCATGATCTGGTGCACGATGAAAAAGGAACACGTCATCCAGGTGAGCACGTGACGGGGGAAAAGGATCCAGCCGAGCGCGGGCCCAACTAAAAGCAGTGCACTGAACGGCGGTCCACCCTGCATGAAAATACTTTTGAAGAAGAACCCAGGACCCGAGTCGTATTGGTGCAGCACGCCGCCCTTAAAGACGAGACGATCTAGGTACGCGTAGTGCGTAGGGTACCAACGGCCGTAGCCCCAGGCGTTGACTCCCTCCACCGGCAGGGCGATGAGAAAAAATCCGGCGCACATCGTGAGAAAGCTGACAAAGCCAGCCTTATCGCGTTTGCCAATGAATAGGTACCAAAGGGCTATGAACAGCACACAAACGCCCGTCTGGTACCGGCTACTAAACGCCAAAGCCCAGAAGGCCCCCACGCCGAGTTCCGCGGCGCGCGACGGTTTGGGATTAGGCTCGCGGTAGCGAGTTAATGAATAGTGGAGAAACGCTAAGCTAAACGCGAGAAAACTGCCCGCCCAGCTTTCCGGCGAGTTGCGGGCGTGCAGGTAGGGGAAAAACCAAACGAAGCACAGAGCAAGAAACGCCGCCCGCCTCAATCGGAGATCGGAAATCCATTGGCACACTAAATAGGTCATCGCGATGAGACTCAACCACCCCATCACCGCGGAAAGCAGGCGGAAGAGGGTGGCTAAAGCGAACGGACTCGTGAGTCCCATTGGGGCCACGGCACTGCGGATGGCGGCCAGGGTCGCCGGTTGAAAGTACGAAAACATTAAACATTCTGGGCACTCGCTTAAGGTGCGCTCGAACGATTCGGCGGTGGGGGTGACGGTGACGCGCTTGTGCATCATTTCCAGAATGCGGAAGTGCTCATCGTGATTCTGGTACCCCTCGCTATAAAAACCGCAGACCAGGTGAAAAAGCAGGCTAAGGCCGAGGCCGAAGATGAGCAGCGGCTTGGGGAGGCCGGGGAACCATTTTTCCAACTTGTGACCTGTCATCCCATTCGTAATATAGGGGGGCCAAATGGGCGGCAACGTTTACGTTTTGTCCTTGTCGGGGATAGTGACGCCGTGGAAAAACTTTCTCGTCTCAACGCAGCTTTCGATCGTCTGTTCGTTGATCGCTTTGTGCA
>JAYUBV010000049.1:0-2646 GCA_043740655.1 Pseudomonadota bacterium
GTATCCTCCCTTGCGTAAAGACGTGACGCCGGAGGTGGCCGACGCCCTCAAGGGGCTGTCGTGGCACGAAGACGGCACCAAGATGGAGTTTGTGCACCTAACCCCGCACGTCCGCCCGGACGAGTACATTGCCAGCTTGCGCCGGTTCGCTAAGGTATTCCATCTCGAAGGGGCGATCGATCACCCCTCCGGCAATGCGGGACAGAAGCTGAGCTACCACATTCACTTCAGTCGCACCGACGGCAGACCCATCGATCATATTCTGGTGGCCTACAACCAGTTAATGCTGGTTCGCATGGCGGAAGCCGGAACCGCGGACGATCTCTTCGGTGGCTCCCGTATGTCGCTCTACACTACCGATCTTTCCGAGCGGGGTATCGTCCGGCTTATCGATCGCGATCACTTTGAGCTGCGGCGGCACGTCATGCCGCCCGAAGAGGAGCTGGCCGAGCTGCAAAAGATTTTCGGTATGTCCCAACGGGAAGGTCACGCCTTGGTTTCGCAGATGATCCAGGCGTTACTCACCCCCGAAACGGTTACCAAGCTCATCGGGTTATCGCCAGCGGAGGCCTTTACGATCGTTAGCGATAGCTCAAACTCTACGCCGCCGGAGAAACAAAGTCTGACCATCGACCGTCCCGAGTTTCAGCGCGAGATGGCCCGCTCCTTTTTCGTGACCGGTCGGCCGCCCCGTTTCACGCAAAAATTTGCGGTGCGCTTGAGCGAGGCCACCGGGCGGAGCATTCCGGGGGCCGACGTCTTCTCACGCGGTTTCTTCAGCGCGCTGAAACAGCTAGCCCCGCAGCCGTTGCCGCACTACTTCGACGAGTCACCGGCTTTCCGCCTGCTCATGGCGATTGGCCACGACGATTGCGGCCCCGGCATGGCCTCGCTCATTCAATAGGAACTTACTTTTTGGCTTGTTCGGAAATGACGCGCATATGGCAGCGAAGGCCGGATGTTTTCGACATGGTGTCTAGGGTAGAGCCCGACAAGTTGATCACGGCTAGGCCGAAGGCGGCCAGCGCGACTACGAGCAACGTTCTCCAAGAGGGTGAGCCAGTCATGGGGCGGGTTTATAGCACAAGGATTTCTAGACCGAAAGGCGCGCTTTCCGTCACTTTAACGCATTGGGTAATTCAGGTCCCTTGAGTCACAGTTTTGGGTGCAAATTCGTATAGTTACTAACGTGCTAAAGCAAGCCTCCAATCGAACATGGTTTTTGCCCTACGCCGAAAATGAGAAGCTAACGGAAATATGGGAAAATCCCTTGATTTTGGGTGGCCGATTGCCGACCTTGGAAAGAGTGGAACCGACCGTCGATAAATGGCTGCGCCCGGGGCTCAGGCTAACTGAGCTGCCCTACCCGAAATGGTGGGGATTTTGGCTGCGGTTCATCAAGACCTTCGAAGTTCTCTTCTTCAAGGTGCTTCAGCTCTTAGATCTCTACCGTCCGCAGAAATGGGTGGTGGGAATTCCTTCGCTCGCGACGCGCCATTTCACTTCGCTTCAGGCGGTCGTGTACAACGGCACGCAGGACGATGTGATCGGCTTCCGCCCCAAGCGCATGCTCCACCGTATTTTGAAGGGGCTACCGGATCTCGAAGCCTTCGAGTCCATTCGTTTTCAAGTCGCGCTTTCCGAGCGTGCGGTTCGCAGCATCGAAGCGAGCACCGAAACGCGCGGGTTCATCCACCTGCAGCTACCGTGGCAGTTACCGTGGGTTTGTCCGCGCCAGGCGTGGCTGCGCATGGTGCCGACGGGCGTAGAGACTCTGGCGGGGAAAATACGGCTGGGTAACTACGAAGTTTTGTCGGCGCCGGTTTTTTTTCTGACTAACGATGTGAAGTGGGTGGTCATTTCCGATATCGACGATACGATCAAAGAATCAAACATTCGCGAAACCACCACCGTGAAAAAAGTGATCTCCGGCCTCTTTAAGGGCAATTATTATACCTACAACGCCATCGAAGGAATGGCGGAACTCTACCAAGATATAGTGAAGCGTGGCGGCCTCGTCATTTACCTGACGAGTACTCCGTACCAGCTGGCGCCTTTCCTGCTGAAGTTTTTGCGTGAACGCGGTTTTCCGGAAGGGCCCGTGTTTCCGCGCTGGATGGGTTACGGCCGTTTTGGCCACAAGTGGCGAGTGCTGCACCGGATCTACAGCAACCTCGATTCTCAGCGTTGCTTCTTGATCGGCGATAGTGGCGAGCAGGACCTGCAGGTTTATCGCCGGGTCTGCTATACGGGCTCGTTCGGCGAGAAGACGGAAAAGGTTTTGATTCGCCACGTACCTGGAACACCGCGCCAACGCACGGTGCACGATCGTGAGACCTACTACGGTAGTGTGGCCGAGCTGCGTCAGCACCTTGCCCCCGTTTTGAGCACGCCTAGCCCCGAGCCTCTGTTGAGCTCGTGATATCATAATAAGCAGAATAGTCAGCCGTCCAACCCTTCAGCCACGAGGCATCCATGCGACTTTTGCTCTCTTTACTCTTTTTGAGCCAATCCGCGTTCGCGCTTACGACCGCGTACGTAGCTTTCGAACATCCCGATGGATGGAAATGCGAACTGAGTCAGGGAGTCTGGATTTGCCAAGCTACCCAGGAACCAGATCGTTAAGAATCGGTCTTGTTGTACTTC
>JAYUBV010000050.1:0-2641 GCA_043740655.1 Pseudomonadota bacterium
CTTGAAGCGAACCGCCGGTGGCACACGGTGCAGACCTCCGACCAACGAATCCCTTTTCCCGAACTCCACACCGTGATTGCCCACCCCACCGAAGCCCTCGTGCTAGCGCTGCCTAATCTGTGGCCGTTGCAGGCAACTCAGCGCCCTCCATCTGAAGCCATGCACTTGTTCGATCTCTCGACTGGCACGATGACCGATGTGAAAGGAATCAATGCGCCGACGACCGGCCCCACCTTCTCGAGGGACGGCCGCGAACTTTTCGTAGCCGACAGCTATCAACTCTGGCGGGTGCCGTTTCGCGAACGCCAACTCGACTGGAGCAAAGCCATCTCCATCGGCGATAAGGTACCGAGGGCCGGCGAGGCCGCGATTCAGCACTTACTCAAAGAGAACGACGACGGAACTCGGCTCTACGCGTCCCCCGCCAGTGGCGGACCGCCCGCCTATTTTTTCGATTTGCGCAACAACGTCCGGGTGCCGCTTCCGGAAATCACCCAAAACCTCGGCAATGTCCGCACCTGGGGACCCGTGGCGGGGAAGCCGGACCAAATTTACCTGCTCGCCGGAAATGGCAACTTCGTACAAGCCCACCTCTTTTCCGTAACGCCGGAAGGTGAGTTTAAGCTAGTGCAGGGCCGCCCCCCGTTCAGCGTGGGCGGCGACCGAGCCCGTCCGCTGGTGGTGAATGGGGATGGCTCGGCGGTTAGCGTCTCCAACATCGAGGTTTTCATGAAGCCGGCCGCGGATGCTCCGGCTGAAAAAGTCGTCGACTCATTGGCTCGGCCAGAAGGCGAGATGCGGGTGCTGTCGTCCGCGCTTTCCACCGACAAGAAAACCGTGTTGCTTCTCCTCACCACTAATAACTCGATGCCAAAAAACCTTCGTCTGGAATGGTTTGATCTCGCCACGAAAACAGTGGTGGCTAGCCGCAAGCTACCCCAAGACATTTTTTGGAACGTCGCCCCCCTCGCGGATGGCCGTGCGATGGTATCTACCAATGACAGCAAGAACGTCTACGCCGTCGGGCGAATCGCTAATCCGTAACTTCCCAGTCGATAGGCTCTTTTCCCCACGCTTTTAATATCGCGTTGGCCTGTGAAAACGGTTTGCTCTCGAAAAATCCGTTGTACGCCGACAGCGGCGACGGATGGGCGCTTTCGATGACCTTGTGGCGCGACAGATCCAGCAGCGCCTTCTTCTTGCGGGCCGGGGCGCCCCACAAAATGAACAGCACCGGTTCCTTCCGCTCGTTCAGCCGTTTAATCACCGTGTCGGTAAACATCTCCCAGCCTTTATCCCGGTGAGAAAATGCCTGCCCCCGCCGCACCGTCAGCACGGTGTTCAGAAGCAGCACCCCCTGGTCCACCCAGTGCTTTAATTCTGATTTAGTGCGATCCACTTTCTTGCCGGTGTCGGCTTCGATCTCTTTAAAGATATTCACCAGACTCGGCGGTTTAGGCGACAACGCGTTGGGCACCGCGAAGCAAAGCCCCACCGCCTGATTTGGTCCGTGGTACGGGTCCTGCCCCAAGATGACGACCTTCACCTTTTCGTAATCGATCGCTTGCAGGGCGCGCAGCACACAGTCGCGCGGCGGAAACACCACCTGCTTGCCCTTGTACTCCTCGCGCAAGAACGACGTGAGGGTCTTAAAGTAGGGTTTGTCTTTCTCTTCACCCAGCCGATTGCGCCAGCCAGGCGGTAGGTTCTCCGGAAAGGTAGCCTTGGTTTCCATACATTTCCCCCAAGCGTGAGCTCTTTATTTGCGACGAAAATTGTCCCGCTGCCAAGCCCTAAGACAGTGATTTTCCCACTTTCCTTCTCATTCCAGCGGGTTCGCGGGTGGTCCACTCACTGCATACGCCAGTAGTACGAATTCTGCGGAGTGCCGTTGGCGCCGCCGCGGAGAACCTTGGGTTAGAGGAAACAAGAGGATGATCCTGGTGAACTTGCTGGACGAACAGCAGAAGCGTGAAGTCGATCCGTTGGAGCGGTTAAGGCAAGTGGTTGCCTTGGCGCTTCCGCTATTCGCGATCCTGGTCGCGCTGGCGGCGTGGCCGGACACGACGACTATCCACATTCGCCCGGCATCGCTCGAAGAAAAAGAAACTGTGGTTGAGCTTTTGGGCCGGCTCCCGACCTACCCGGGTCTATCCCGGGCGGCCGACAACGAACGCCTAGAGCAGATAAGCCGCAGCATCGTCGACGAAATCACTTTCGACCGCGCGGAACTAAGAGTGCGGGTTGAGCCGAATCCTTCGGTACAGTTCGACGACACGTCGATGACGATCACGGAAGGGTTCCTCAGAGCGGACCCCCGCGAACAGGCTAAAGAGCTGTCGGAGGCTATCGCGCCGCACGAGGCGAAAGCCCGTCAAGACGCCGCCGACCTAGCCGTTCGTGGCGAATAAACCCCTGACATAACTCACCAAAGTGGAATGAAGATCGTTCCCATGGCCGCACGTGCTATGGTCCGCCGCATGAATTTCGAAACGGATAACGGTGACGGCGAGGTCGAACTCGATTTGAACTTTAACGAGTTCACCGGCGGGGCGAGAGAGTCAATCTTGCCGCCCGAGCCGCACGAGCCCATCTGCCTCATCAGCTACGAAATCACGGTCATTTTGTTGGGCGATGGTCC
>JAYUBV010000051.1:0-8713 GCA_043740655.1 Pseudomonadota bacterium
GCATCCAACTGACGCGATCGGCGGAGGCTTCGATCAGCTTCGCGCGCAACCCCTTTAACACTTGCCGCTCGATCTTGTTCGAGTGAATCTCCGCGATCCGCCGCGAGTACGGTGTGATGTGCAATGGACGAAAATCGAGGTAACCGTAAATTAGCGTAGGGTCTTCCTTGTCGTGCACGACCCGCATCCGCGTGTCGTAGAACGAATAGATCTGCATCCAAAACAGCACGCGGTCGCGTAGGTATTTGGGCACCTGAAAGTCTGGCTCGATGCGTCCGAGCGGATCGTGCATCAACGCCGCCAGCTGATCGGGCGAACGCTTTCCCAGGCCCCATTCGGCGTGAAAGAAGGTCCAGGGGTCCGCCTCGTAGGGGTCCGGATGCGGCGCGGGCGGATCGGCATGGCTGTGGGCGGACAAAAGCAGCCCCACCAAGGCCAGAACCACCGCGATGAAATGTCGAGAAAGTGAGAACACGATCTCGCACTCATCGGCGAAACCATTGAAAAGCTTGAACTTGCGGCGCGGCTAACTCTTAGGTAAAGGAGGCAGACGGAGATAAAGATGACTTGTCCTTGCGGATCCGAAAGCCCCTTCGAAACCTGCTGCAGCCCTTTTCTTGAGGGCAAAAAGCTGCCCGATACGGCGGAGAAGCTAATGCGCAGCCGTTACACGGCCTACACCAAGGCGGATGTGACCTACATCAAGCTGACGATGGTGGCCGAGGCCAGAAAAGACTTTGACGACGACGCTACGCGAAAATGGGCGGAAGGCTCAAAGTGGAAGGGCTTAAAGATCGTCGACAAGAAAAAGGGCGGCCCGGAAGACGCCACGGGGGTGGTGGAGTTTGTCGCGACCTACGAAATTCAGGGTAAGGGAATCGACCATCACGAAGTCTCTACCTTCCGTAAAAACAAGGAAGGCCAGTGGCTGTTCGTGGATGGCGAAGCCCATGAGCACAAAGAGGGTGAGGGGCACCAACACGACGCCAAGCCGGAAACGGTCAAACGTGAAAGCGCCAAGATCGGCCGCAACGATACATGTCCCTGCGGCAGCGGAAAAAAATATAAGAAGTGCTGCGAAGCGACCGCTTAATTCGATTTCGTCTCTTCTTGGAGGGTCTTCTCGTGACGATGCGGATCGTCGTACCCGTGGAACTCCACCTCAAGCGAGAATTTTTTGATCCCGTCGGTTGGTGCCAGCCGCGCCTCTTGGGTAATAACCCACCGTGGATGATCTTTCTGCCAGGCCTCTACAATTTCGCGTATTTGATCGGCGCGCCGCTGAAACACCACTTTTTTTTCACCCGGCTCCACTTCCGCCGAGGCGCCGTAAATTCGCACCTTGCCGGTTTTGTCGGTAATGGTCTTAAGAAAGGTTTCGAACGCCTTCCCTTCCGCGTCGGAGATTTCCGCGCTTCCTTCCGTAAAGTGAAAAGCGAACCAGGGGCAGTTCGTGACGTTGTTCGAACCAAATGCCGCCATTGCCGAAAATAGCACGAGTCCTAAGGCGTATTTCATCCTGAAATTATATCACGCAGCGGAGTTAGTTCTCACTCCAGTAGCCCTTCTTAAAGAAGGCGAATACCGGTTTGCCACTTTCCTGCAGCCACATGTCGTCCTTGTTCAAACGGATGCGCATATTACGGCTTGCGTCATAGAGATAGCTTGAGCCGGCGTCCTCGCCGTAAATGCGAAAGTGCCACGCGGGGCTGGTGCCGCCCGCCAGCAGCTCTTCCCAGGCGCAACCGGGTTTACGCGAAACCGTGCCGGTCCAGGTGCCCTTCACGTTGTGGAAAAAGCGAACGCGCTTATCGAACGTCCCCTTTTGATAAAACTTATAGGCGGGGTCGCTATCAAACTTGAGCCACATACCATCGTAGCTCAACTTCACGTTCAGCTTACGGCCGGCGTCGCGCAGGATCACCTCGTTGAGGTTTCCGCCGAATTTGGTAAAGCGCCACCGGACCTTGCAATCCACGGTCTCGACGTAGGTGTTCGAGCTCTTCTCGTAGAGCAGGTAGTGATTGTAGTAGTTGGCGTTCCGCCAAAACGTTTTAGCGCTGCCGGTAGGATCGGCACTCGCGATGACACTGAAGAAAATGGCTAGGCTCAAAATCGTTTTCATGGAATCCCTCCGCAGGGCCCAACTTCCGCTAGCGCGGGGGTTCTTGCAAGACTAAACGTGGCGCGAATCCGAACCGCTAGGGCTTCACACGCACGGTACGGTGGGGAGGGGTCTTTGATTCCAGGCTTACCACTTCGAGATCGGGAACCGAGAGAGGCTTTCCGGTTCGTTTCAGTTCGATCACCATCGACTTAACCTTGGTCCGCTGCGCGTTCAGCGTATGTTCAGCGCGGGTGACCTCCACCCCCCCTACTGTTTTCAGGTAGGCCAGCAGTCCAGCCTCACCGGTTTGACCTGCGAAGGCGAATCCTTCCGGAATGACCTGCAGGATCAGGATGCCGTCGGGATTGAGTAGGTTCAAGGCCTTGCGCAGATCGCGGCTCGGATCCGGACTGTAGCTCAGCACGCCGAACACGTCGGTAATGACGTCGGCCATGCCAATCTTGGCATCAGAAATCTCGTGGAAAAAGTTACCGGCTAGGTAACGGAAGGCGTCCTTACCGAAACCCTTTTCGATGGCTTGCGATTCCATTTTAAAAAATAGGTCGTTGGGCTCGGCGAAGCCCACGGCGGTGCAGCGGATCGATTTCGTTTCCACCGGGGGAGTGCGGAAGAGTGGACGAAACATCGTCCGCATCGCAAACGCGTTGCCGGCCCCAAGGTCCACCCAGTGTACGGTCTTCCCCTTCTCGGGCCGAAGCTTCTTCACCAAACTTTTGCCCAGTTGATCGGTGTAGTAGACGAAATCGCGGTCCACGTCGAACTTGGTATTGTCGCGCACGACCTTTTCATTGCGCACGAGCTGCTGGGAAAGAATCGGGCAGTTGAGGGCGGGATCGGGCGTGATACCGTAGGCGAGCCACGTCCCTAGAAGACCGACCGCCCCTGCGTGAAGCCGCCTTTTCGCATTAAATGCCACGTTCCTATCTTACCGTCGATCGTAAGTTGCCGCCCAACTGGCGGAGTGTTTTAATTTTTTGATTGAACGTCCCTCAAGGAGAAGTGATATGGGCCGCAGTTTTGAAGTTCGCAAAGAGACGATGTTCAAACGCTGGGACAAGATGGCGAAGGTGTTCGCCCGCACGGCGAAGGATATCGCCATCGCGATCAAGGCGGGCGGTCCGGACCCCGATACGAACCCCGCCCTACGCCGCGCGATCCAGAACGGCCGCGCCGCCAACATGCCCAAGGACAAGATCGAGGCGGCGATTAAGCGCGCCAGCGGACAGACGCAGGTTGATTACCAGGTTAATTTTTACGAGGGGTACGCGCCGCACGGCGTGCCGATGATCGTCGAGACGGCAACCGACAACCCCACCCGCACGGGGGGCAACATTCGCCGTTTTTTCAAAAACCACGGCGGCAATCTGGGCGCGACGGGAAGCGTGTCGTTTCTGTTTAAACACATGGGAGTGTTCAAGCTGGCGCCCGAAGGGCTGAACCTCGATGACCTGGAGCTGGAGCTAATCGACCACGGGCTCGAAGAGATGGGCGAAGTCGCCGGAGAAAAGGGTGAAAAGATCATCGTCGCGCGCTGCCTATTCAAGAGTTTCGGCCAGCTTCAGACCGCGATTGAAGAGCGCAAGATTACGCCGCTGGGATCCACTTCCGAGTACGTCCCCGAGAACTTCGTGGAGCTGCCCGAGGCCCAGGCCAACGAAGTCCTAGAGCTGGTGGACACGCTCGAACAGGACGACGACATTCAGCACGTCTTTCACAACCTGAAATAGAACGGGCGACGCATTCCGGCTTGCCGCGCTGCCCGCAATGCCCGAGCCTTACCGGCAAAGACGGCCGCATGCCCGGCCGCTAAGGAGTGAAACCAGTGCTACGACATCAATTGAAATTGCTATTCATCCTGCTAATGGCGGTGGTCCTTACCCCTGCGGCGAACGCCGCCGGCAAGATCACCACCGACGATAAGTCGGGACCCTCCATCAAATTTTGGTGGCCCGAGCGCGCTGAGCTTTCGCCCTTGCGGCAGCATGGCATCGAGTCCAACCCGATGGGGAAAGATTTCGACTACGCCAAAGAGTTCAAGAAACTAGATTTGAAAGCCGTGAAAAAGGACATCGCGAAGGTGATCTCCACCTCGCAGGACTGGTGGCCGGCCGATTACGGCAGCTACGCCCCGTTCTTTATCCGCATGGCGTGGCACAGCGCCGGCACGTACCGCATCTACGACGGTCGCGGCGGCGCGGGTGGCGGACAGCAACGTTTCGAGCCGCTCAATAGCTGGCCCGACAACGCCAACCTCGACAAGGCTCGCCGGCTGTTGTGGCCGGTTAAGGCAAAATACGGCAAGGCGCTTTCGTGGGCGGACCTCATGGTGCTGACCGGTAACGTGGCCCTAGAATCGATGGGCTTCAAAACAATGGGCTTCGGCGGCGGCCGAAAGGACCAGTGGGAAGCCGACCTCGTCTACTGGGGGCCGGAAAAGAAATGGCTCGCCGACGAACGCCGTGACAAAGATGGCAAACTAAAAAATCCGGTGGCCGCGGTGCAGATGGGGCTCATCTACGTGAATCCGGAGGGGCCAAACGGCAAGCCGGATCCGGAAGCGTCGGCGAAGGACATTCGCGAAGCGTTCGGAAAGATGGCGATGGATGATGAGGAAACGGTGGCGCTCATCGCGGGAGGCCACTCCTTCGGCAAAGCGCACGGCGCGCACAAGTCCGACGACTGTCTCGGCGAAAACCCGGCGGGAGCCAACTTGGAAGACCAGGGCTTCGGCTGGAAAAATAAATGCGGCACCGGCAAGGGCAAAGACGCCACAACCAGTGGCCTCGAAGGAGCCTGGACCGCGACGCCAGTCGCTTTTTCGATGGGCTACCTGAACAACCTCTTCAGCCACGATTGGGAACAGACCAAAAGCCCGGCCGGCGCGACCCAGTGGAAGCCCAAGGATAGCGCGGACATCGTTCCCGATGCGCACGACAAGAACAAGCGCCACCCGCTTATGATGTTCACGACGGACATCGCGCTGAAGGTGGATCCTAGCTACGCCAAGATCAGCAAAGCGTTCCTCGACCATCCCGAGAAGTTCGAGAAAGCCTTCGCGCGCGCGTGGCTCAAACTTACCCATCGCGACATGGGACCTAAGGCTCGTTACCTAGGCTCGGAGGTTCCGAAAGAATCGTTCCCCTGGCAAGATCCGCTTCCCGCTCCCGAAGGTAAGCTCTCGGCCGCCGACGTTACGGCACTCAAAGGAAAACTGCTGAAATCCGGACTGACGATACCGCAGCTTGTACGCACAGCATGGGCTTCGGCAGCCTCGTTCCGCGGAACGGACAAACGCGGCGGCGCAAACGGCGCCCGGCTGCGTCTCCTGCCCCAGAAGAACTGGGCGGTGAACGAACCCGAAGAGCTCGCGAAGGCGCTGCCGATCCTCGAGAAGGTGCAGAAGGATTTCGGTAAGAAGGTCTCGCTGGCGGATGTCATCGTCTTGGGCGGCGCAGCCGCAATCGAACAGGCCGCCAAGGATGCGGGTCACGCCGTGACGGTGCCCTTCACGCCGGGCCGCACGGATGCGTCGCAGGAGCAAACCGATGCTCCGTCGTTCGACGTGCTGGAGCCTCGGGCCGATGCGTTCCGTAACTACTACGGCGAAGGCGCCCTTCTGTCGCCGGTCGATGCCATGGTGGAACGCGCCAACCTGCTGACGTTGTCGGTTCCCGAAATGACCGCGCTCGTGGGCGGCATGCGAGCGCTTGGCGCCAACGCGGGCGCTTCGAAGCATGGCCTATTCACGAAGAAGCCGGGCACGCTAACTAACGAGTACTTCGTAAACCTGCTCGACATGTCGACGGAATGGCGTAAGGCAAAGACGGATGGGCTGTATGAAGGGGTGGATCGCAAATCGGGCGCGGTAAAATACACCGCGACGCCGGTCGATCTCATCTTCGGATCTCACTCCGAGCTGCGCGCCATCGCGGAGGTCTACGCCTCGAACGACGGCGAAGCGAAGTTCCTGAACGACTTCGTCAAGGCCTGGAACAAGGTCATGATGGCCGATCGTTTCGAAGTTCATTGATTCACTTCGGCCCGCCGCCTTCCTATTGATGGCGGCGGGCCGGTTACTTACCGAAAAACGGGACCACTTTCGCAGCTCCGTTTTTAAAACGTCGGTCAAAAGGTGCTATCACTACCTCATGCGGACGGAGTCCTTTTCCAGTGACGAACTTTTCGAATGGGTGAAAGTGCAAACGGCGTTGGGGCCGCGCCGGCCCGGCAGTCCGGCGGGGCGGGCCAACGAGGATTTCCTATTCTCTAAACTGACCCAGTTCGGCCTTTCCAACGTGAGACGGGAGGAAGTCCCCCTTACCCACTGGGAAGCCGGCGAAACGTCATTCTCGGCCGCCGGAAAACAAATCGAAGCCTTCGGCATTCCCTACACAACGTTCACCGGTCGGCAGGGCATCGAAGCCCCGCTAACGTGGGCGGATCCGAAGTCCCTCCGTTCCCACAAAGACTGGCGGGGAAGGATTGTCGTCACCGAAATCTCTTTTCCCCCTCTGAATCCCGCGATGTTGCGTAAATTGTCCCTCGGAGAAAACGATCCGGACGGCGATCTACTAGAAATGAATCACCCCGCCACCTGGGTGCGGCTTGGCTGGCACGTCTACCGCTGGGCTATAGAACGCGGCGCCGTGGGATTTGTCGGGATCCTTAAGGATCAACCCGGCGGAAGCTGCCGCATGTACGCGCCTTACGGTTTTCGGGAGAAAAATATCCTGGATAAGCCGCTTCCCGGCGTCTGGGTGGGCCGCGAGGACGGTGCGAACTTACGCAGGCTGGCTCAGCGAGGAGAGAGTGCCCAGCTCGTGCTTCGCGGCACGCACAAGCCGGCCATGTCCCACAACATCGTCGCGGAAATTCCCGGCGAGGGGAACGAAATCATCGTACTGAGCACGCACCACGACTCCCCCTTCGTTTCGGCGGTGGAAGACGCCTCCGGGGTGGCCGTCGTCCTGGCCCTTGCCCGCCACCTGAACGCTCAATCGCAGCGCCAAAGAACCGTAGTGATCGTTTTCAGCTCCGGCCATTTCTACGGTTCGATCGGAACCCGCAGCTTCATCGCGCGCCACCGCGAGGATTTGGTTGGGCGAACCGCATTCGAAATCTCCATCGAGCACATTGCACTCGAAGCCAGAGAAGACGGCGAGGGACGGCTCGTCGCTACTGGCCGGCCCGAACCAGTCGGACTGTTCATGTCCCTCAATCGCCGCTTGCGTGACGTCATGCTGCAGGCGCTTTCGGCGCACGGGCACCGGCGAACCGTCCTTCTTCCTGCCGAGGGGCCGCTCGGAAATTATCCGCCCACCGACGGAGGCGACTGGTACGAAGCCGGGGTACCGGTTCTAAACTACATCAGCAACCCCGTTTATCTTTTGACCGACAACGACCGGCTAGACTGGGTCGATCGCGAGGCGCTGGGCCGGGTAGCCCATGTCTTCGCCGACGTGATCGAAAAAATGGACGGCGTTCCGCGCGAAGACATTTCTCGAGTCGATTTTCCCTGGCGGCTCGCTCTAATGAAGGGCCTGCGCCTTCTCACCAGCGCCCGCACCACCTGCTTTGGACGGCGGCCCGTTCACTAGAAGAAAGGGCTTGCCGCTCTCTGCACGATGCTGGAGCCTAGCCGCATGAAGAAGATCGGCGTAGCCTTGAAAATTGCCTATCGCGTGGTGGTAGAAAAAGACGCCCCGAAATTGCGAGAGCTGATCGCGGAGTCCGCGCGCGGGCTTAGCCTCGGTTTCTATTCCGAATCGCAAGTCGAAAGCGCCCTCAAGTTCGTCTTCGGCGTAGATAGCCAGCTAATCGCCGACGGCACTTACTTCATCGGGGAAAGCGCCGGCGAGGTCGTGGCCTGCGGTGGATGGAGCAAACGGAAAACGCTTTTCGGGGGTGACCAGTTCAAGGGCAAGATCGATCCGTTATTAGACCCGTGGATAGAGCCAGCGCGCATCCGCGCCTTCTTCGTGCACCCTCAATGGGGACGTAAGGGGATTGGCCAAGAGCTGCTGAAGCTTTGCGAAGCGGCAGCGCGGGCGGAGGAGTTCACGCGCCTGGAGCTGGGCTCCACGATGCCGGGCGTTCCATTTTATACCGCGCAGGGTTTCCGGGCGATGGAACAGTTAGAACTTACCTTTCCCAACGGCGTGACGTTTCCGCTCACCCGCATGGGGAAGGATCTCCCGGAAGAAGCCGGTTAACGGATGGAGTTGGCCCCCCTACAGAAACGGCTCCAAGGAGAAGGAGATCCGCTCGACCGCTTTCTAGACTACACGATTGAACGCGGCGTAGAGCTTTACCCGGCCCAGGAAGACGCGATCCTCGAGCTATACTCCGGTAAGAACGTGATTCTAAACACCCCTACGGGTTCGGGTAAATCTTTGGTGGCCGAGGCGTTGCACTTCAAATCGATTATCGATGGCCGGCGTTCCTTCTATACGAGTCCCATCAAAGCGCTGGTGAACGAAAAGTTTTTAGCCCTCTGCCGCAGCTTTGGTCCCGATCAGGTGGGCATGATCACCGGCGATGCTTCGGTGAATCCCGAAGCGCCGGTCATCTGCTGCACCGCCGAAA
>JAYUBV010000052.1:0-2637 GCA_043740655.1 Pseudomonadota bacterium
CTTTTTTCCGAATTCGTTGCCGTCGACGATATCAACCACCAACCGCCGGTCCCGCTCGAACAGCAACGAAATCTCACCACTCACGGGGTTCACCAGAACCGTTTTCAACTCCACGGCCCCCAATGAGGACGGGTAAATTGTTTTAGGGGCGGTGCCCGCGGTTGAAATAACGAAGACCCCGCCGTCGCCATTCGTGAAAACCATCCCCTTGCCACCGCGCAGCCACGCGACGTTTCGCACTTCGTCATTGAAGGTCCACGTGCCCCACTCTTCCTTCTTGGTGAGCTTACCGTCCGAAGCGAGCGACGCCGTGACGATCCTATGGGTTTGAGACCGATAGTCGTTGTAATGTATCCAAACGTCGTTGGTGCCTTCAATGCCGATAAGCAGCCGCATTTTGTTTTGCGGCGGCGGGAGAAACGATTCGATATTTATCACGACGGCCTGGCCCGTCCTGGAATTGAAAAGACGAACTTCGGGCGCGGAACCCGCCACGAACTCTCCCGCCGTAGCCCGGTTGGCGTGGGACGTGGGAAAATTCTTGCCCTCCAGCCCAACGACGCGAACTCCCTCGCCGAGCTTTCCGTCCTTAAAGGCGTAGACGTCGAACGTGCCATCCGATCGCGGAAATCGGACCTCGGCGCCATCCAACGAAAAAAAAACCCAACCCTTCGTGCGCACAAGATCTTCAAAGTCTTTCATCCGCCGCTGAAGGGCGTGCAGATCCGTTCCCAGCTGGTCGGGAACGTCAAACGGTCTCCCGCTAGTCACCAGCGCTTCCAAGGTCCCGGGCGACAGGTCCTTGCCCAACGCGTCCATCAGCGCGCCGTAAGTGGAGTCGACTATCGCCGCCGGTTCCGATTCGCCCGCCGCGAAGCCGGCAAATCCACGCAGGCAAAAGACCTCCGCCGCCCAGGCCGGGCTGCCTAGCAATAGGGCCACCAGCGGGTAGTATCGTTTCACTCAGCTTTTAATTCGTTTTCTTCAGCGGAGTCCACGTCTCCAGGAGATCGACGACTAAACGAATCGTCGCGCCCGAGGCGTTCTTCGCCGAAGCGTAATTCAAGTCCTTACGCAAGAACGAGGAGCCCGCGATATCGAAATGCGCCCATGGGTACTTGCCGTCCACGAAGAACTTCAGAAACGTACCGCCCTTGCTGGATCCCGCATCGCGCGTTCCGCTATTGCGGATGTCCGCGTAGGCGCTCTTCAGATCCTCTTCGTACTCTTCGTACAACGGCAGCTCCCAAACGCGTTCACCGGTCTGCTCCGCACTGATCTTGATGCGCTCGAGCAGCTCTTTACTCGTGCCCATGATGCCGCTGGCGACCGAACCCAACGCAACGATGACCGCTCCGGTCAAAGTGGCGAAATCCATGATCGCACTCGGGTTGTAATACTTCTGCGCGTACTCCAGCGCGTCGGCCAGAATCAAACGCCCCTCGGCATCGGTGTTGGTAATCTCCACCGTCTTGCCCGACATGCTCGTCGCTACATCGCCCGGCTTCTGCGCGCGGCCGCCCGGCATGTTTTCCGCCGCCGCGATAAAGCCCACGATGTTGATCGGAAGCTTCAGCTTAGCCACCGCGTGCATTACGGCCAGCACCGTAGCCGCGCCCATCATGTCGTACTTCATCTCTTCCATCGCCCCCGCGGGCTTAATGGAAATACCGCCGCTGTCGAAGGTGACGCCCTTACCGACGAGCGCTATCGGCGCTTCCGATTTTTTGCCACCGTTGTGCTCAAGCACGATGAAACGCGGCTCCTCCACGGAACCCTTGGCGACGCCGATCAGTAGCCCCATCTTTTCTTTTTCGATGGCACGGCGATCGAGAATCTTACATTTCAATCCACTGGCCGCAGCCACTTTCTTGGCCTCATCCGCGAAGTGCACCGGAGTGAGGTAGTTACCGGGACGATCGCCCAAGTGGCGCGCCAGGAAAACCGATTCGGTCAACACCCGCGCCTTTTTAACGGTGTCCGCCCAAGGCAAATCCTTGCCGTGCACGAGCAGCGACATTCCGGTCGGAGAAAACCCTTCGGTGTCCTTGGTTTTCAAATCTTTGTATTCGTAATTGGCGAGCAAGTAGCCCTCGCAAAAGGCCTGCAGGAATCGTGACTGTTCGCCCTTGTCCCCCTCGCCGAGCCAATGGCTGACGTCCGATTCAATCCAGGGAAGTTTTGCACGACGCTGCAACAACGCCAGCGAAGCACCCGTCACGCGGAACGATTCCGCAGTGGACTTGGAGTGGGCGCCAAAGCCTAACAACAAAGTATTGGGCGATTCGGGCGATTCGTAATAGCGGAGCAAATCCGCCTCGGCCCGCTTGCCCTTGAAATGCTGAGAGTCCGAAAGCTTCTTGATTAGCCCCTGAACGAACTCGTTGCGCGCCCCACGAAACTCAGGGGGCGGAGCCTTTTTATCCGACGCCTTATCCTTGGCCTTTTCGCCCTGGAAAAAACCGAGGACCGAAGCGTCCGTTTTGAGTTTCGATTTCGTGGAAAGTTCAATGGAAGGAAGAGTCTTCATAGCCAACCAGGTTAAAGGACGGCTACGAATCTGACAATAAGAGCGCTCTTAGGATTTAGTTAAACGCGCTAGTGACCGGCACTAGCAGGATCGAATGGCCGAAGAGG
>JAYUBV010000053.1:0-2633 GCA_043740655.1 Pseudomonadota bacterium
AACGGCGACCCTAGCGCGGCGTCAACCGGCGCCTTATGGCGTCGAACAGGCGGTTACCGCGGTAGTGCTTCTTCCGCGTTACCAGCGGATAGACCTCACCTGGCTCATGTTTGGTTTCGCCTAGCTCGTAGTCCATGCCCGCCCACGTGTCTTCGCGGTACGAGTAAAAGGCCCAGTGCCAGCCGCGGGCTTCGAAGATCGAAAGCAGATCCTCTAGGTAGTCGGCGGCCCCGCGGTTAGCGCGAAAGGTACCGAACTCCGACACGAAGATACGGCTCGCCGGAACGCCGAATTTTTTCTGCCACGCCACCACTGGTTCCAGAAGCTTTTCAAGCTGGCTACGGTTCCAGGTAAATTCCGCGGGCGGTTCGCTTTCCCCAATGGGCCCTTGGCCTGGGTAACTGAACTTTCCTTCGTTGTGGTAGTTCGTGAAGGAATAGGGCTCGTACATGTGCACCGAGTAGATCGTTTTTTCATCCGCGAGCGGGCGCAGAACTTTGAAGGCGAACGGGGTGGCGTAAAAGCCCGAGTCGAGTACGATCGGAGTTTCGGGATCCACCTGACGTACCGCCGCAGCCAGGCGTTCGTGAAACAGATTTAGGTCGCGCGGCGTATTACGGACCGATTCGTACCAGCGTTCGTAATTTCCTAAGTACCAATCCTGAAACCCCGGCTTCACCTTTTCCGGATGGGGCTCGTTCAGCAGGTTGTAACCCACCACGGCGGGCTCGTCCTTCAAGGCCAGCGCGAGCTCTTTCCAAAAACTTTCGGTCTCGGCGTGAAAACGGAAATCGCCCCACAGCCGGAAGTCATTTTGGTTTTTATTATGCTGTACCCAGCGCAGCCCCGGGAGGCTTAAATTGGTGATGACGACTTTGATTCCCGCGGCATGGGCGTAACCCAGCACCTTTTTCAGGTAGGCTAAATCCTCGGCGACGAGCCCCGTAAACTCGCTGTCCTTGGGTCCGATGAGAAAGTCGCCGTACTTGGCCCCTGGACGAAGGCTTTTCCATTTATTGAAGACAAGGCGAACAACTTCGATGCCAATCTTTCGAGCTTCCCGAAACCGCTCCGGAGTTTCCTCTTCATTAAAGAAGTTGGCCCCTCGCCGTGTCTGATTCCAAAAAGCGATTTTGGAGGGGGCCGCGAAAGCCGAAAACGTCGGGAGGGCTAGGGTGAGTAGCAAAAAATACCATTTCATGGCGAACTAAATACCATACCTAGGCGGGGGCCCCATTCTTTAATAGGATAGCCTCATGTCAAATGTCGCGGTCATCACGGGGGCTAGTTCGGGAATCGGGAAGGCGACGGCGGAGCTGTTCGCCGCGCGGGGGTACTCCCTCGCGGTGGTCGCGCGCCGGGAGTCGCTGCTGCTGTCGCTTGTCGCTTCGCTGCAGCAAATAAGTCCCGGCGGAAAGTTTATTCCCTACGTGGGCGACGTGTCGTCGTGGGAATCGGTAGAAGCGACGGCGAAAAAAATAGAGGCCGACTGGCCGGCGGTAAACGTACTGGTGAACAACGCGGGCTCGTTCGACTACGGCCCCATCGAAAAAATCTCACCCGAAAAGATCGATGAGCTGATTCACGTCAACGTGCGTGGCGTGATTGCGACCACACGATATTTGCTGCCTTCGCTAAAAAAGGGTGTGGCCAACGGCGGCGCTAAAATCATCAACGTCTCATCGATTGCGGGGCTGTGGGGCTTCCCCAATATGGCCGCCTACTCCGCAACTAAGTTCGCGGTGGCAGGATTTAGTAGTGCATTAGCGCGCGAGTTAAAACCGCAGGGCATCGGGGTAGCCACCATCTTTCCCGGCCCCGTGAACACGAAATTGGCGAAAGGAACCCGACCCGAGAAGCGGATGGTAAAAATTCCCGAAGACGTCGCCAAAGAAATCTTAGCCCTTGCCGAAGGCCGCCGCCGCCGCAAGGTACATCCGATCTTCAGCGCGCTGAGCCTCCTCGACCAGGTGAGTAGCGACACCGTCGATAAGGTCCTGAAGAAGATTTTGTAGAAGCGGTTTTCGCGCGGGAATGCGTTATCATTAACCGCAGCATTCCCCTCAAACTCGGAGACACATTCTATGAAAAAGGGCGTACTGGTTGCACGGTTGTTATTGGGGTTGGTCTTTTTCGTATTTGGTCTGAACGGATTTCTGAACTTCATCCCGCAGCCGCCCATGCCGGAGCGGATGCAAACTTTCTTCACGGGCATGATGGTCACCACCTATTTCTTCCCGCTGCTGAAGGGGACGGAAACGATTTGCGGACTACTGCTGCTTGCGAACTGCTTCGTGCCGCTGGCGCTGGTGATTCTCGCCTCGATCACGTTGAACATCTTCATGGTCCACGCGTTCATGGCGCCAGACGGATTGCCGGTGGCGACCGTGATCGCAGGGCTGCACGGATTTTTGATGTGGGCCAACTGCAGCGCTTACAAACCGTTGCTCAGGGCGAAGCAGCCGTCGACGTAACGAAATTGGGCCATCAATGACGGGGCGCCGTTAAACCCTTAAAATTTTAACGGTATTGGGCGCGCGTTTCCTCATTGAAAGTAGATACCGAGCCGGAGAGCGTCAGGTGGGAATGATTACGCTGCCTGTTTCTCCTCGGTTGGTACTTTAGAATTCTTG
>JAYUBV010000054.1:0-2628 GCA_043740655.1 Pseudomonadota bacterium
GTGTGCGAAAAACGGGGGGTTGGAGCGCCGGCCAACGAAACTGGCGCCCAGGTTCCATTTAGCCCCGTCGGATCAAAGTACTGGGCGTCGTTGTAAACGTTCGCGCCATCTCGGCCACCGAATACCAACACCTTAGAATATCCGGAGTCGTAAACCATGGTGTGATTGATTCTGCCGGCAAAGCCGCCGGGCTGGGCCATCGTGTTATTCCAACCGGAGCCCGGGCGGTAACGGCTTGCCTCTAAGTTGTAGGCCAAAGTGGATTGATATCCTCCGAACACGACCATGTCCGTCCCCGTCCAAACCGCGGTGTGCGACGCGCGAGCGGTTGGGGCGTTGGTAGTGGGCAGGGCCGTCCAAGAATTAGTGATGGGATCGTACGAGGAACCAGTATTGAGCGGCGTGCCCGAACTGATCCCGCCCCACACGATCATCTGATTTCCCGCCCAGACGGCGGTGTGCCCCGACCGCGCACTCGGAGGGCTGCCGACGACGGATATCGCAGTCCAGGTGTTTCGACTTAGATCGTAGATGGCGCCGTCATTCAGCGGGACGATCCCGTCTTGCCCGCCCCACACCGCGACGCGCGAGTAATTCAAAAGGCTGGTCAGGTTCGTCACCGTGTGCTGACTGCGGGGCGACGGGGCGCCGACGATAGTAGAGGGCGACCAGCGGTCTCCAAGACCGACTCGGTACGCGTAGGGGTAGGTGGCGGAGGTCCCATTATTATGGTTCACCGTCACATCGACCCAGCCGGCCGATAGCCCCCCGCTGCTGCAGCTAATGTTGTTGGTAGCTGCCGACACGCCGCCGCAGGGGGTTGATCCGCGCAAGTTTACCGTAGGGGGCGGGGCGGCGATGAAAGTTCCCGCGATTGAAACGGTGTGGCTCAAGAAGGCAGAGGGGCCCATTGGCGTGGTCCCCACGCCAGTAATGATCGGCGCGGCGAGGTAGTTATAGCCACTAGATAAAGGGCCGGCCTGGCCGTCGAGGTTGGTTACGGTTACCGTGACCGCACCGGCCGTGTGCAGCGTGGTCGCACAGGTGAGCGAAGTCGGGTTAGCCACCGATACGGAGTTGCAGGCCGAGCCACCGAAATCGACGGATGCGCCGGCTCGAAATCCCGTGCCGGTCACGGTGACCAGAGTGTCCCCCGCGCTAGAACCCGAAACGGGAGACACCGAGGTTGGGTTGGGCGGGGGCACTACCGCGTAGCCGCCGGAAAGGGTACCCAGCTGTTGGTCTTGATTAGTGATCGTTACGTCGTAAGTTCCTATTGAAAGCCCCGACGGCGTTGTGCAGGTGGCGGACGTGGCGCTTAGGTAATTGCTGGTCACGCAGTTGGTAATGCCTAACTTGATCACGAGGTTGTTGCGGAAGTCGGTTCCCGTAAGGGTGATCGTGTTTCCACCCGCCGATGGTCCGTAGTTGAGCACTATCGTCGCCAGGGCTGGCTGCTTCGCGTATTCGTAGCCGCTTAGCAACGTGAAGGTCTGCGTATCCGGGTTGGTGACGGTGACGTCGACTAAACCTAACGACTGCGCCGTAGTGGTGCAGACGATGGTGTTAGGCACTACGGAGCTAACGTTGCAGGGGGCACCGCCTAATGTGACGGTTAATCCGGACATGAAGTCGAAACCCTGAATCGCGATGGATCGCCCGCCCGCCAGGGGGCCGTAGGCGGGAGCCGCCACGCTCGTGACGGTTGGTCGGTTGCGGTACGTGTACGCGTTAAGGAGCGTAGCCGTCGTAGGATCCCCCACGTTCTGTACGCTGGCCAATACGGTTGCCCCGTTGGATCCCGACGGAGCCAGGCAGGATAGTTCCCGCTGGCTGACGATGGTGACGGCGGTACACGCACTAGAGCCGAGCTTGGCGGTGATGCCGGAGAGAAATCCGTCGCCGCGAAAAGCGATACGATTGCCACCGCTCGGCGTTCCGCCATTGGGGCTCACCTGGGTGAGAGTTAGTCCCGGCTTGAAGTTCAGACACGCCGAAACTAGGTTAGGCGATTTTACTAAGTCGTACTGATTGTGCAGATCTACCCGGCTGTCTTTGTAGAGGTCGGTCGTGACGGAGCTGACCACGTATAATTGCGGAAGCGGAGATCTAAAAAGTTCCTGCGGATTCGTTACCCCTTTGCAGGCGTCGACGCCGGGAACTTGGCTCTTCACGCCGATGACTTGCACCTTACGGGCGGATCCCGAAGGCGCCTTCAACAGCAACGGGTTCTTTACGTGATCGTCCACTTTGAACAGGGGGGAGACGATTCCAATTCCCAAGCATTGAGCGTCTACGTCCTTCGGGGAAATCGTCGGCGAAATATTGGACCCAGAAATATTCACGAAGAAACAACTGAAGTCCGCCAGATTGGGATCGGCCCGTCGTAGATCAAGGGAAAGTCGCGCGGTGGAGGTGTCGCTCGAAAACGTGCAGCCGCCGAGGGTAATCGCCAGGGACAGAAAGAAGAATAGGGGTCGCATTTAAAGTGGAGAAATTTTATCCTTCGAATCAGCAAATGCCAAAACGCATCTTCGACAAAAAGTTCGGGGTCGACTTCCTCGACACGATCCCCCTAACGCCCGGAGTCTACCTCTTCTGGAACGAGGACGGGGGACTGCTTTACGT
>JAYUBV010000055.1:0-8679 GCA_043740655.1 Pseudomonadota bacterium
AAGGAACTCTCTAACGGGCGTGGCCCCTTTGAAGTTAGCTTAGCGCCTAGTCAGCTCGGGACTGCGGGAGACGGACACCGGCACAGAGTACCGGTTATCGCAAAGACACCGTCCCCCCACCGTATTTCTGAAAAGTTCGCTAGCGAACCCAGTGTGGTCGCGGAGCCCGCCGCGGCTACTCCGTCACGCGATGCAGCAAATGGCCTTGCTACTGGCGGCAGTTCGGGCGTGGGAACTGCCCAAGCGTCCTCGCCAGGTTTTGGCGAAGATCAGGTGGATGTACCGGCTCGCCTTTTATCGATGCCTCAGCTGAGATACCCGAAGCAGGCCTACCGTGACGGGATTGAAGGCGACGTGATTCTTTTTTTGAGAATTAATGAAAGTGGGTCAGTGATTAACGCAGAGGTCACCCGGCTTCAAGGCGATGGTTTCGACGAGGCGGCGCTTGAAGTCGCCGGCAAACTTAAATTTTCACCCGCCGAGAAAGCGGGAGTACGGGTTCCCGTTCACATTCACTGGACCTGCCATTTCCGAATCAGCAATTAAAAATGGGAAATGTGCGCATTTTTTTTTGCATTCCCCAGTATTTGCCGTAAAAATTCGGGGCATGCATTTTCTTTCGATCGCGACATTAGTGTGTTTGGGTTGCTGGACGGCATTCGCCGACGAAACTAAATCAAACTCCCAGGCCACGAGCGCCACGGTCGCGGATGAAAGTACAACGAGCCGCAAACCGTCTGAAGAACCACCGGGTACGACGGAGTCCACAACGACCGCATCCCCGGCTTCGGATGAGTATGAAACAACGGTTACCGCGCGAAAGCCGGTTACCGCCGCGGGTTCTACGACCATTCGAGATCGCGATCTAAAGCTGCGTCCTATTTATAGACCGGCCGACGTTCTGCAGGTGACCCCCGGACTTTACGTCACCCAACACGCCGGTGGCGGTAAAGCGAACCAGTATTTTCTTAGAGGTTACGACGCGGATCACGGAACGGACCTCGCACTTTACGTAGATGGAATTCCGGTTAACTTAGTCAGTCATGGGCACGGTCAAGGGTATGCGGATCTGCACTGGCTGATTCTTGAAACCGTGGAGAGAGTGGAAGTGTTAAAGGGGACCTACTTCCCCCAGCTCGGAAATTTCGCGACCGCGGGCGGAATCAATATCATCACCCGAAAAACCCAGGATAAAAGCCAGATTGGTGCAACCGTGGGGATGTACGGCAATGCGCGTGTCTACGCGATGACGCCAGAAAAATTTCTGGGCCTTACTCCTCTGATCGCGGCCGAGGTTTTTAATAACGATGGTCCCTTTCTACGCCCTGAAAAAACCCGGCGCTATAATTACTTTGCGAAATTTACGAAAGACTTCTCGGCTAGTTCCGCACTTACTTTCGGAACGGCCGGCTACGGCGGACGTTGGAATGCGTCGGGACAAATTCCAAACCGCGCGGTGCAAGCGGGACCTTTAAATCGATTCGGATCAATCGACCCTACCGAGGGCGGAGACTCCGACCGCTATAGTCTATTCGCCCATTACAATTGGGCGGTCAGCGAAAATAGCAAGCTGCGGGCTAGCACGTATTTCAATTATTACCGCCTAAGCCTATATTCTAACTTTACCTTCTTCAGTGATGATGCGGTCAACGGCGACCAGATTAACCAACTGGATAATCGAACCACCGCCGGCGGCGATGTGAACTATCGCTTTAATTCGAAGTGGGGTGACTACAGTTTAGAAACGTTGGTGGGGTTTCAAGGACGTAACGACAACATCACGAACAGCCTACATAAGACGAAGGCTCGACAATTTTTAAGCTCCGTTCGCGATAACGATGTCAATCAGTCGAGTCTCGCGGTTTATGCAAATGAGGAAGTGACCTGGGCTCCGTGGCTGCGCTCTCACTTGGGCATGCGCGGAGATTATTACTTTTTTAAAGTGACCGACCGCGCGACCGGCGCGCCACTTGGCTCGAAGGATTCCGGAATTTTAAGCCCCAAAGCCAGCCTTATTTTCACGCCACTGAAAGACACCGACGTTTTCGTGAACTACGGACAAGGGTTTCACTCCAACGACGCGCGGGGGCTATTTAACGCGACTCCGGCTAAGCCACTGAATAAAGTTTATGGTTACGAGCTTGGCTCACGCACGCGTTTGCTCGAGGGACGGCTTGACTTGGCGTTAGCGGGATTTTTGCAATACTCCGACGACGAGCTGGTGTTTTCGGGCGATTCGGGGGGGACCGAATCCGTGGGGGCGTCTCGCCGTTTCGGGGTTGAGTTGGAGGCCCGCTTCAGGATTTTAGAATGGCTCTTGGCGGATGCCGATTTAAACTTGGTCAAGCCCGAGATTCGGGGGAAAGCCGCTGCCGAAAACGCGATTCCCAACGCCCCGACGCGAATCATTACGGGCGGGGTCACGGCCCAGCACCCGCAAGGTTATTTTGGTAGGTTCGGTTTTTTTCACATCGGGGATCGACCGCTGGTCGAAGATCGATTTATTCAAGGGCCCGGGTTCATTCGCTTCGATGCCACCGTTGGATTCAAGCAAAAATCATTCGAAGTGTCGGTAGGAATCCAAAACGTGTTCAACACGAAATGGAATGAAGCCCAGTTCGGAACCACCTCGCGTTTACCCGGAGAAATGGCTACCAATTGTCCCGCCGGGACCAGACCTAAAAATGACGACACGGGAACTTTTAAAGGGTGCCAGGACCTTCACTTCACTCCTGGAAATCCGTTGAACGTGCAGGCCAACGCGACTTTCTTTCTCTAGAAACCCGTCGCTTGAGTCGAGCCCACATTTCTGTGCCCCTGCGGTTTACGGCCCCTTACTTCACCATCGTCCCCTCGAATTTTATTCTTGGGTCGTTCACGTTCACCAGCTCGTGGAGCTCGTGCACGTTCCTATACCCGTAGCCGTAAAGATTGAGGTACGTCGGGATGTTCAACGCAAGCATGAGGGGCTTTCGGTTCGATAATATTTGGTTTTCCTGGGCTAGCCCTGGCGCGGCTATTTTCGAGGCGAAGTCGACCTGGTCGCCGGTGAAGTTGTTGTTGCAGTAGATCAAGATCTTCGTATCGGGATTGGGAATAATCTTGGCTAGGTTATCCTGCGTGAAGTCGGTAAAACTTAAGTGCACCGCCCCCTTCAGGTGCTTTCGGTGGAAACGGAATTCGGAACGAGAGTCCAGAACGACCACTTTCTTTTCCCGGCTCCATTTCAAAAAAGTGTCTAGATCGATGACCCGTTCGCCGCGATGCTTTTCCACCTCCGCGACGAGTTTTTTAAAGTCGCCGTAGTCGACCAGCGCCCTCGGATAGCTCTTCGCGTTACCGGCGAAAACGGTGGTCGAAATTAGGAAGGTGAAAAAAAGCGGTTTCATGAGTTGAAGTGAAGCACCAGATTCTAAAGTCGTCCACTTCTCGTGCCCTTAACCGCCCGATCACATCGGATTCTTTTTTTTTCGGACTTAATGGATGCAAACGTTATTTTGAACCCATGGGAACGCTGAATGTTGCTTCGCGTCTTATTTTTCTTTTTGCTTTAGCCGTCAGTAATCTCGGACGGGCCGAAGAGAATGCGCCACTTGCTCTCGTTTACCGGGGACCGGTCGCCGGCTGCAAGGGCTGCGCGGAGGCGATCGCCGAGGTGCTCAAGGCGGCGAAGTACGGCTTAGAGGTCAAGTTTGTGGGACCCAACGAGGAGTTGCCGTTGTCCGTCGAGACTCTCCGCACGGCCGCCGTCTATGCCCAGCCGGGTGGAGATGGTTCCGCCGCTAAGGCTAGTGCCCTGATTGAGGATGAGCTCGGCGGGAAAGAAGCCCTTGCGGAATGGGTACGCAAAGGGGGCCGCTATTACGGTACTTGTCTGGGGGCTTACTTGGCCGGAAAGCCGGAGGGTTGGGACGGAGTCACGACCGATACCTCGGGGTGGGGATTTGGTCTTCTCCCCGGGCTCGTCGGCCAGTGGATCCGTTCTCCTCACGCCGCCGTGAGCAATACCAAAGAGGCGGTCGTCGAAGTCGTTTGGGAAGGGGAATCCCGCTGGCTATTTTTTCAGGACGGTCCGCATTTTGACATTCCGCCGCACTTTACGGAAGACGCCCAAGTGCGCGTGATGGCGACTTACAAGAGCAACGGTTTACCGGCGGCCGCGGTCGCGCCGCTTGGTCGGGGAAAGGTGGCGGTGGTCGGCCCCCATCCGGAAGCCACTCATCATTGGTTTGATCGGTCCGGACTTGAGGATCCCTCCGATCCGGATGGGACAAAGGGCCATGCCTTGGATCTCGCGCGGAATTTAGTCGATCAACTTTTGAGCGAATAGCGGGTAGTCTCCTCGCCATGGAAAAATGGCTGTTCAAGCTAATGAAGGTGATTCAACGGTACATGGAAAAGCCGTGGTACGTGCCGTTCATTTCCCTCTTGGCCGCGGCCGACGCATTTGTATTTATATTTCCTACCGACCTTTTGCTCATTACCCGGGTGTTTTCCAAGCGTAAGGACTGGTTTTGGGTGGCCTTCGCGATCACGACCGGCTCAGCTCTGGGTGCCCTGGCGTTGGCCGGAGTGATCGAGCACGACTTTCAGTTTGCCGCGCGCTGGTTCGGCGATCCGTCGGCTCACCCCTCGGGCCACTGGCACCGGGCCGCGAACTTTGTGCAACAGTACGGCGCGGTGGGCGTGGGGATCGTATCTTTTAGTTTTATTCCCTACCAGCTTGCGATCATTGCGGCGGCCACCCAACACGTGCCCCTATTGCCAATGTTCATTGCCTGCTGGGTTGGCCGGGGCCTTAAATATTTCATTTATGCTCTGCTTTGCGCCTACGCCCCGCACATTTTGATGAAGGTTAAGAAAATTCGCGAGCACGTGGAAAAGCTGGAGGCGGAAACGGCGGCGGAGAAAGCTAAACTTAAGACTTAGGAAAATTTCAGCCCTTCGTCCTTCACGGGCTTGGCGCGGAAAGCTATGAGATCGGAAAAGTAATTTTGGCTCAGCTTCCACGGGGCACGCGTTCCCTGCTGCGGCAGAACGCCCTTGGCCCGTTGAAAGTAGCCGGAAGAAAAGTCAATCAGCGCCATGCGTTCGATCTCCGGGTTCGCGTCCGGAGTTACGGTCTTGAGACCGTTCGTCTCCATGTACTGCAGCATCCGGCCAAGCCACTCGCTGATGAGATCGCACTTCAGCGTCCACGACGCGCTCACATATCCAAATGTCATCACTAGGTTGGGAACCCCGCTCAGCATGGCGCCCTTGTAGGAAACGAGATCGGGAATTTTTATCGCCCGGCCGTCGATGCGGAGGGATACTCCGCCCAGAAATTTGAGGGTGAGGCCGGTGGCCGTGACGACGATATCGGCGGGAATTTCTTTTCCCGACTGCAGGCGAATTCCCGATGCGGTGAACTTCTCTATGCTGTCCGTCACGACGTCCGCCTTTCCGGCATTTACGGCCTTAAAGAAATCGCCGCTTGGAATAAAGCACACCCGTTGAGTCCACGGATCGTAGCGGGGGCTAAAATCCGCCATGCGGTCGGCGCTGCCGTGCACGCCCCGTTTCACTCCGGCCAGCAACGCGCGCCGGGCGAGCCCGGGTAGCCGGCGGCAAAACCAGAAGAGGGCCATCCCGATCAGAATGTTCTTCCAGCGCACGATCGTATGGGCCAACCGGTACGGGAAAATCTTTTTTATTAGCTTCGCGGTTTTATCGATGGAGGGGAGGGGGGCGAAATAGCTGGGCGACCGTTGCAGCATGATGACGTGCTTGGCCCGTTTGGCTAGCTCCGGCACGAGGGTTGCGGCGGTGGCACCGCTGCCGATAACGATTACTCGCTGATCGGTGTAATCGATCGTCTCATCCCACTGCTGCGGGTGAATAAACTTTCCCCGAAAGTCCGTGAGCCCGGGGTAGTAGGGCGTGTAACCTTTTTCGTAGTCGTAGTAACCGCCGCACGCTACTAGGAAGCGGCATTTCAGGGTGAGCCATTCGCCGTTGTCGGTCCGTTCTACGGAGAGGGTCCACATCCCTTCCGCCGTCGACCAGTCAGCCCCCACGAGCGTGTGCGCGAAGCGAATCCGTTTGTCTATTCCGTACTCGGCGGCGGTCTCCTGAATGTACTTGAGGATCGAGGGGCCGTCGGCGACGGAACGGTCATCGTTCCACGGCCGAAACGGGTAGCCCAGCGTATGCATGTCCGAGTCGGAGCGAACGCCGGGGTACCGAAACAGATCCCAGGTGCCGCCCATCCCGGTCCGAGCCTCAAGCACGGCGTACCGGTAGTCGGGACATTTGTTTTGCACGTGGTAAGCGGCGCCGATGCCGGAGAGGCCCGCGCCCATGATCACGACGTCCAGAATTTCGTCCATCTCCGTTTGATACCATTTCGGCGGACAACAAGGCAGGTGGAAAAGGCTTACCCCCAATTTACAACATCGGCCCAATGCCTTCGTAACGAAGGACGGGTCGCCGTTCCGTGCGGGCCGTGGCTAGGTCGAGAGTGAAGCGGACGGACCAGTCGTTGTTTTCTTCCGCGTCGACTAGCGTTTGTTCCACCGCCCATTGTTTATTGTCGGTCTTGGTGATGCGGCAGTGGACCTTGGAGCGAGCCTTGGCATCGGTCAGGAGGCGAGGGTGTTCGGCGAAGTACAGCTTCAGCTGCGCGCCGATCTCGGCCTCCACTGACTTCGGGTCTTCGTTCGTCACCATGCCGATCGCTTCTTCGGCGTCACCGGTGGCCAGCGTGCGCACGAAGCGAAATGCTTCGTTACGAATCATGATCTCGAAGGCCCGCATGTCGCGGGTGATGTCGAACTCTTCGGAGGCGCGGGCCGCTTCGATCGGGTCGGCGGTCTCCGCCCGGACGAAGGCCGGGTTGCGCAGCTTTTCCCACTCGTCGAGGAGACTCGAGTCGATGCTACGGACCATCGTGCCCAGGTACTCTTCGATCGCCAGTACCTCGTCGTTCTTCACCTGCGGCGGCACGGTCTGCACCATCACCTTGTAGACCTCCGACAGATAGCGTAGCAGCAATCCTTCCGCGCGCTGAAGGCCGTTGTCGCGAATGTGCTCTGCGAACGACTCGAAACCTTCGTACATCGCACGCACGATCGACTTGGGTCGGATATTTTCTTGTCCTACCCACGGATGCTTCGCCGAAAACTCGTTGAAGGTCGTGTAGATGAATTCGCGGTTCGGCTTCGGGTACTCAACTTTTTCTAGCTCTTCAATGCGTTTGTCGTACTCCATCCCCTCCGCCTTTAGCTCGTTCATCCGCGCCGTCTTGGCGCGATTGAGCTGGGCGTAAAGTATGGTGTCCGGGTTTTCCAGAATCGATTCGACAAGCGTCAGCAGGTCGAGGTGGAATTCGGGATGCTCGGGATTTAATAGCGTGATGGTGTCGAGCAGGTAGAGCGCTAGGGTCTGGTTCAGCGAGAAGTCCGACTGAAGGTCGACGTTCACGCGTAGACGCGGCTTTAGCTCGATGATCTGGCGTTCGACCAGCGAACGGAATAACTGGAAGGCCCGCTTACGGTGGTACTTCTTCTGCTTATCATTCTCATGGGAATCGCGGATGAGCAGCCTCAGCGACCAGCAGGGATCCCGATCGATCTCCTCTGGACGAGCCAGCACGTTGAGCAGCATTCCGTGCGTCACCTGGAACCGCGAGATCAGCGACTCCGGCTTGCCCGTGATGAGCTTTTGGAACGTATCGTTGTTCCACGGCACGTAGCCCTTTTCGGGGGGCGGTCTTTTGACGAACTTTTTCTTCTTAACCGCCCCATCGGCTTTGCGTTGGCCGACTATATTTTCAATGACGTGCTCGGGGGCCTGCGCGACTACCGTGCCGCGATCGTCGAATCCTTTACGTCCGGCGCGGCCGGCAATCTGCTGGAAGTCGCGCACGGTGAGAATCGCGGTCTTCTCACCGTCGTACTTGCACAGCTTAGTGAAAAGCACCGTGCGGATGGGGACGTTGACACCCACCCCTAAGGTGTCGGTACCGAAGATAAGTTTCAGCAGTCCCTTCTGGGCCAACTTCTCGACGGTGACGCGGTAGCGGGGGAGTAGCCCCGCGTGGTGAATGCCGATGCCGTGCCGGAGCAGACGGTTGATATCTTTACCGTACGGACTTTTGAACTTCATCCCCTCGAGGACTTCGGCAATCGCTTTCTTTTCCTCTTTGGTGCAGAAGTCGATCGACAGAAAGTTCTGGGCGGCCTCGGCCGCTTCCCGCTGGGTAAAGTGAACGAGGTAGATGGGCGCCTTGTTCTGCGCGAGCAACAGCTGCGTCCGTTCGAGGAGAGGCTCTTGCGAGTAGAAAAAATCGAGCGGAACGGGCCGTTCGGTCGAACGCACCACCACCGTCTCTCGTCCGGTAAGCTCGGTTAGCCCTTTTTCAAAAACGTCGGTGTCCCCCAACGTTGCCGACATCAGTAGGAACCGCACGTGGGGCAGGGTGAGCAGCGGAATTTGCCACGCCCCTCCGCGCTCGCGCTCGGAGTAATAGTGGAATTCATCCATGATGACGTCGTCCACGTCCGCACGATCGCCCATCCGCAGCGCATCGTTGGAAAGAATTTCGGCGGTGCAGCAGATGACCGGCGCTTCGGGATTCACCGAAGCATCGCCGGTGATCATGCCCACCTGATCGGGACCAAAGCTGCGGCAGAGGGC
>JAYUBV010000056.1:0-2623 GCA_043740655.1 Pseudomonadota bacterium
GCGTAGTCACCGTGGACGGCAAAGGCATGAACGGAGACTAGGGCTAAGAGCAGGGCGATTTTCATAGAGAGAATTTTCGCACGGATTTCGCCGCGCCGCTAATGCTCTCTATTCGGGGAAGTTTTACGTTTCGACGGCGTTCGTCTTTAGCCCCGCCAAGCGACCGGCGGAATCCTGCCCCACCAGGTAGTAGACCGGCGCGGTCGTGCCAAAACGGTAGACGCGTATCGCCTTCAACGTTTTTTCGAGAATCGTCTTTAAGGCGCGAAATGGAGGATCGTCATTTAGATCCCGGAGAAACTCCTCCAGCGACATGGCCAGACAGGGCTCAGCGGGGGGGTAGCCGGCAAAGCGACTCACCACGGCGGGCGTGTTTTCACCCGCCACCCAAACGAAGGGCTCAAACGGAGCATCCGTCTCGCTGGGAAAGAGCAACCCCGCGGTAGCCGCGCGCAAAGTCTCTAGGCATTCGTCGCCCACGGCTTACCCACCGTGATGGGGCGGCGGTAACTTCACGGCCTTGACCGTATCGACCTTAAGCTTAAGGGGGGCAATGATTGAACTGGGAACGGCCGTGAAGAACTTAAGTCCGGTTTTTTTCTCGACGGCGTCGACGGAAACTCGGTACTTGCCCCAGTCCGTAGGCGACACCGACAGATCGTTCGGCATCAATACGGCGATTAACCGGGTGTTGGCGTTGATCCATTCCGGCGGATTCGTCTTTTCATTCCGGTCGGTTACCGCGATGACTTTGAAAAGGTCTTTGGGCACGACTACCCGTCCTTTGGCGATGGTATCCGCCGGGCCCTTTAGGCCGACGCCGCCCTGGCCGATGGGGCCCGAGATGATGAAAAGATCCTTATGCTGAACTTCGGCCAGGTAGCGCTCGTACTGTTCGAGTGCTTCCCAAGCCCCGGCATTGTTGGCGTGGGTCTGCGGAACAATGTTGGTCATGATAAACGTCGCGAAGCTCATCTCTTCGTCTAGCGTGCGATCGCCGTGCGGGCACATGTGACCGCGGTCAAATCCCGATCCCGAATAGTCGGTATGGGTCACTTGGTGAAAGCCACGGGGAAGGTCGCCATCGGGGTCAAACTTGTTTTTCCGCGGGGCATCGCCCAGGTATTCCGACGAGAGGTGCCAGCTTACCCAGTTGGGAGTGCCTTTAGTGTCGTTGTACGAAAAGGCGTAGTAGCGCTTTTCCAGCAAATAGTTCGTCTTTTGGTTGGCGTCCTTTACGGCTTGGCTGGGGTTACCCAGGGCAAGGTGCCACTCCGCCGGGGGGAGACCCGCCTGGGCTAGAGTTGAGAGAACAAAGATAAGTCCTAATAATCGTAAACGAAATTCTTTCATGCGGCCCTCGTAGCGACGTCCCGGCAAATACCAAGACTCACAGCGTTATATTCTGTTTAGGCAGAGGCGCACAAGGGGGAAGGCGATCGGGGAGCTATACCGCGGACGAATGTTCCCACCGCGGCGGCGAACCCCTACTCTACGAACGGCGCTGGCCAGGCGTTGTCCTCTTCGTTGTAGACCACCGGGGCTTCGCTGGTGCCGAGTTTGGCCAGGAGCTGGCGGAAAGTGTCCTTTTTTCCCACGAGGGATTGAACGATCGACGCTACGTCGCGCGCGGAGGAAAAATACCCCACTCCCGCCATGCTCATCACGTCGAGGTACTTCGATACGGGTACCCCCGGATTGGCGGCTTCCATCGCGTCGAAGAGGGGTTGGTCGATGTAAGCAAACGGCTTACAGGCGTTAAACCAATATAGGTAGTACCGCTTCGGCGTAAACTGGGCGAAGCGGGTGAAGGCCTGAATATTTTCGCCTAAGCCCGCGTGCCCGTTGTAGGCCACGAGATCCGCCTCTTCGAGAAAACCGCGGAACTGCTCGATAAAGGACTCATCGACGTTTTGGATATTGCCGTCGAGAACATCGACCCCGTGCGTGACGAGCTTGCCGGAAGGCGTCTGGTACTCGGCCTCGTAGAGCGCGTAACCCTTCCCGGTTTTCTTCTGGGAGGTGAGGGCTTTTCCGTACAGCGGCGTCAAGAGCCGCTCTAGCGCGGCGGCACCGCCGTGGAGCGTGTCGACCGAGTCATAGTTCCCGGCGATGTAGGCCACGACGAGTTTTCCATCTTCCCAGATCTTCTGGTACTCGGGGTATTTCCCGCTGGTGTTCCCCGCGTGCTTGGTCATTTTCATTTTGGCGCGCATCGCGAGCTCCGGTGAGGGGTCGGAGCCTAACGGACATTTCATCGGATCGAACTGATACCAGAAGGGGACTACGAACGGGGCCCCCAGATTATTGGCACATGCGGGGCGGTACTTCTTTTCGAAAAGTGCGAGAGTGTCATCGTCCCCTCCCTCGGGAAGAACGAGCGTAAATTCGCCGGGGGGTAACTTGGCTTTGTCCCAGGCCACTTCAAAATCGGCCCGGTAACTTTGGCGGAATCGCCCATCATCGCGCGGCGTGCGCGAGCCGAGGGTAATGTGCATGCGGTGAAAAAGCTGGGGCGTGGCTTTCTCGCGTTCGAGCTGCCCTTCGATAAAGTGGAGCTGCTGGCCGATCTCCTCCTTTACCGTCGCCTCGTCCTCGGCGGCCGTGATGTGCGCCCCGTCTT
>JAYUBV010000057.1:0-2622 GCA_043740655.1 Pseudomonadota bacterium
GAGCTGCCGAAGCTGGGGCTGCTCGAAAATCTAAAGACCGCCGCGATCTTTCCGGATGGCTTGTGGTTCCGCATCTCCCGCACGTTGCCGCTGCTTTATTCGGCGCGGGATGAGTCGGGCCGTCTGTACTTCTTCTTCTTCGATGATTTGATCTTGAATTACCTGGGACCAACCTTCGGTCTTCAGCACGTACCGGCGCTGATTCGCTTGACCCGCGATGCCGATTTTACCGCCGATATCGGCGATGCCGATCCGTCTTCCATTCCCGACGTGGTGAAGAGCGGTCTAGGCAAACGTGAGAAGGGCTCGCCCGTGCGTCTGCAATACACTGGCGAAGTGATGACCGATTTCTTGGAGCACGTGTCGACGTCGCTCCGCCTTTCGCCCGGCCAGATCCTGCCGGCGCCGAATACGCTGTGCCTGCAGGGGCTATGGGCGTTGTACAACCACCAGGCGCCGGAACTTCTGAGCGAGCGCCAGGGGCTACGTTATACGAATCTGGTCGTGCAGATCCCGGCCGAGTTCGCAACCGCCGAAACGATGTTCCAGTCGCTGCGCGAGCGCGATTTTTTGTTGCACCATCCCTACGACACCTTCGAGACCTACATCGACTGGATTCGCAAATCCGCGCAGGATCCCAATGTGGACACGATCGAGATGACGATCTACCGCATGGACCGCGCCTCGCCGCTTATCGAAGTCCTGAAAAATGCCGCCAAGGTGAAGAAGGTTAAGGTCATCATCGAGCTGCGCGCCCGCTTCGACGAGTTCAACAACTTGCGATTGGCCGACGAGCTCCGCAAAGAAGGCGTCGAGGTCGCATTTGGTTTCGGCAAGCTCAAGTTGCACGCCAAAATCACTTTGGTCTCACGCCGGGAAAATGGCGCCACACGTTGGTACACCCATCTGTCGACCGGCAACTACAACGCGACCACCGCGCGCGCCTACACGGACATGGCGATTCTCACCGCCAACACGGATCTGGGGGCGGACGCCCGGCACTTTTTTGATGCCGCATTTCAGGGCCGCGTGCCAAACCGTTTCAAACGGCTAGTGTCGGCCCCCACGCGCATGCACCAGCGGCTTTTGAACCACATCAAGGCTGAGACCGAAGCCGCGCGCCGCGGGGAAAAGACCCGCATCGTCGCCAAGGTAAACGCGCTTGTGGACGAGGGCGTGGTTCAGGCGCTTTACGAAGCCTCGCAGTCCGGAGTGCGCGTGGACCTTATCGTGCGCGGCGCCTGTTCGCTCGTTCCCGGCGTGGGTGGCCTTTCGGACAATATCCGGGTCATTAGCGTCGTGGATCGTTTCTTAGAGCACAGTCGCATCTATTACTTCGAGAGCGAAGGGGCGATGTACCTTTCCAGCGCCGATTGGATGCCGCGTAACTTCTTTTCACGTTTAGAAATTGCGTTCCCGGTGCTCGATCAAAGAATTTTCTCCTTCATTCGCGACATCGTCATTCCTACCTACCTGTCGGACACGTCCAAGGCCCGCGAGCTGACGCCGCAGGGAACGTGGCGTAGACTAGCCACTCGTAAAGGAAAGCCAACGGTCCGAAGCCAGAAGGTGTTCGAGAACCTGGCCCAAGGAATGTACAAAGGGACCCCGCTGCTGCATGTCTAAGAAGCGTCTCATCCTCATTCGTCACGCCCACCGTGAAACCGATGCGGGACGATCGCGAGACAACGGGCTTTCCGACCGAGGCAAAGAGCAGGCGAAGCAGTTTCGCGATGAATACCTGGCGGCCAAGTACCCGTTGAACGCCCTCTTCTTTTCGAGTCCAAAAAAGCGGTGCGTGGAAACGGTGGAGCCCCTAGCCCGGAAAGCCGTTCAAGCCATCGAGATCGACAAGCTGCTCGATGAGCAATCCGACGGCGAATCCAATTTCGCGCTCACCCGCCGCGTGCAGCTCTTCATCGCTTGGGTCGAGCAGGCGGAAGCCCAGACCATCGTGGCCTGCTCGCACGGGGACTGGATCCCTTTGTTCTGCGAGCTGGCCGTAAATGAGCCTCGGGACTTCCGTAAGGGCGAGTGGCTTGCCTTCGAAATCTCCGACAAAGGCAAATGGTCTATATTGTGATGCCAAAAAAATGGGCGCCATCCCTTCGCGCAACAACGTGAAGCAGCGCCCTACGTAGTTTGCATTAAATTGTGATGCCTACGAGTTCGCAGCGGCCTGGTTCCCCGATGCTGCGGAATGGAAAATCCCCTTCGAATTTAAAATCGGCGTAAGTAATCGATCGCAGCCTTTGAAAACCCAGACGATCGCATAACGTTTGCGATCCGATTCCGGTGGCCTCCGCGACCGCGTACTCAAATCCCTTTTCTCGCGCTAACTCCAGCGATTCCAGCAACAGCCTTTGCGCCACCCCCGATCGCCGGAAGTCCCGTAGAACCCCTAGGTTGAAGAGGTGGAATAACTTCTGCGCCGACACCCGAATGTCGGAGAGGCAGTAGCGATCCAACTGCTGGAGGAAGGCATATAACGGCCGCAGCTTACGCTGCAGCGGACGCGACAAATAATCGGGAATGGTTTGGAACGGCTCGTTCAGGCAAAAGCCGATGATGCGTTGGCTGGGTTTGTCCCACGCGACCAGACTCACCCCTTCGGCCATCGCT
>JAYUBV010000058.1:0-8674 GCA_043740655.1 Pseudomonadota bacterium
AACAGTTGGGCTCAGGCGAGGGCAGCCATACGCCCGAGCTAGCTTCGATCGGATCGCGTGGCATTGCTTTCTTCATCGACATTTTGATCCTGTTTATTCCCGGTGGACTCCTCCACACCGCGATCCCGTTCGCGGGGCCGGTGGTGCTTGGTTTTTTCTATTACCCCATCCTTTACGCGTCTCCGATGCAGGCCACGATCGGCAAAAAGGTAATGGGCATTTTGGTAACCGATTCGGCGGGAAGGCCCCTCTCGCTTTCGATGGCGGTGCTACGCTTCTTCGTGGAGGCCGCATCAACCAGTCTGTGTTTCATTGGCCACTTTCTCGCCTTGTTCACGGAACGGCGTCAGGCGGTGCATGACCTGGTCGCCGATTCGATCGTGGTACGCGGAGAAAATGCGGAGGCGCGCTTTATCGACTCGTGGGTGGAATCGTTCCGCCGTTTTTTCGGCGCGGGACAGAAGGCGTTGCGGAACATTCAAACCGATCCACCCCGCAAGGCCGCCCGTTTCGATGAGCTGGATCGCCTGTTCGCCTTGAAGCAAAAAGGCGCCATCACTGAAGAAGAGTACCAAAAGCTTAAGGCCGAAATTCTTGGCTAAACCCTTCATGATGGCGTGTCGTCCCGGGTGCGGAGGATGCTGCATCAGCATCAGCATTTCGTCGGCGATGCTCGGACTGCCGCTAGGCAAGGCGGCCGGGGTGCGGTGCCTTCATCTGTCGTCAGAAAATTGGTGCGGCCTGTGGGGGACCCCCGACTACCCGGACGTTTGCCAAAACTTTAAAGCCGATCCGCTGTACTGCGGGGAAACTCGCGCCGAAGCCTTGACCCGGTTGGCCGAGTTAGAAGTGGCCACTGCTCCCGTTTGACTATCCGGTTTGGATCAACGGTCGACTCTATAAAGGGCAATGGCTTCGTCACGTTGCTCAGCGTGATCGACGATGGGGCCGGGGTAGTGACCTCGCTCGTGCGGTTGGGGGTCGTGGATATTTTTTCCGCAGAAATGGGCTAGCTCCGGAACGTATTTTTTTACGTAAAGGCCTTGGGGATCAAACTTCTCCCCCTGCAATTTCGGATTGAACACGCGGAAGTACGGCTGCGGATCGCAGCCCGTGGAGGCCGCCCACTGCCAGCCGCCATTGTTGGGGGCGAGATCGCCGTCGAGCAACGTCTCCATAAAGTACCGTTCCCCCCAACGCCAATCTAGGAGCAGGTCCTTGGTGAAGAACGAGGCCACGATCATCCGAACCCGGTTGTGCATCCAGCCGGTCTGCTTCAGCTGCCGCATTCCCGCGTCGACGATGGGAAAGCCGGTTAGCCCGTCTTTCCACGCCTGAAACCAGTCCAAACGGCCCGACCATTTCAGGTCGGCGTACTTTTCGAGGAAGGCGGTTTTCTCCACCCGCGGGTGGTGAAACAAAATGTGGTAGTAAAACTCGCGCCAAATCAGTTCGGACATCCACTTGGCTTTGCCTGACTTGTCCTGCTTCCGGTAGGCCCCCAGGCCTAGCCTAGCGATGGCCTGCGCCACGGTCAGCGACCCGTTTTTGAAATAGATAGAAAGCGCCGAAGTTCCGGCCACCGACGGCATGTCGCGGGCTTCGCCGTAATCCTCGATTTTCGGGGCAAACGTTTTCAACGCGGCCAATGCCGCCTGACTGCCTGCCGGCGGAATCGGTACGGTCACCTTTTTCCCGTTACTGGCGAGATAGCGCTCAAGCACGTCGCCGGTGGCTTCGCCGAGCGCCGACCAGTCTAGCGAAAAGAGTTTAGCGATCCCCCCTTTGGCGAATCCTTCTAAAAATTTCAGCCCTTTTTTTTGCCGTTGCACTCGCGATTGCACTTCGTCGGTGGCAAAGACCTCTAGCCACCGGCGCGAAAAGGGTGTGAAGACTTGGTAGGTCGACCCATCCCCCTTTAGGATCTCGTGCGGTTCAATGAGCAGGTGGTCGCGATCGGTTTCGTACGCGATTCCCCGCGCCTGTAGCCACGCCTCCCGCTTAGCATCCCGCTCGCGGGCAAAGGGTTCGTAGTCCCGGTTCCAGGTGACGAGGGACGGCAGAACGGGTAGCCGTTCGAAGAGGCTTTTGAACGCCTCGTCGGGCCCCACGTCCAGCACGAGCAGGTCGGATCCCAACGTGCGTAGCTCTTGGCGAAGGGCCCGCAGGGTCTCCAAAAAGAATTGAAAGCGATTCGCGGAAAAGTCGGGGCGGGATAAAAAGAGTTTATCGAAAACGAACAGGCCGACGACGCGCCCCGCATTTTTTTCAAAATTGCGCGACAGGGCGGGATTTCCGGCTACCCGGAGATCGCGGCGGAACCAATGGATGCCATAAGGTTTTTGCACGCGGGGAACTCTGTCGTAGAATGTTCCTATGCGCAACCGGCACTACCTTGGACTATCCATTCTGGGATTTTGGGCCACCGTTTCAGTTCAGGCCGCCCCTCCCGGCGGTAAAGGATTTTCTGGCCAGTCGCTAGCGCCCGTTTTCCGCCACATCGGTTTGATGCCGATGGGAGATCCCGGTTTAGCCCAAACGCTTTGGCGAAACTTTGATCGCGCGGTCACCACGATCGTGTTTCCCTTTGAAGAGCTCGACGCTGCCAAGCTCGAGGCGGCCAACACTCGCTTGCACTTTATTGCCGACGCGGGAAAGTGGGAGCTCAAGCAGAGCGAGCCCCTTCTCAAAAAGCTCCAGGCCAAATTTCCAAAGACCGGCTGGACGGGCGGCTGGATTTTTAACGGGGATCTGGGATCGATCGTGACGAATCTGCGCGAGTTCGATGAATTTCGAAAAAAACTCGACACCATTCGTTCCGGTCCGCTCGTCTACCTCGCGTGCCGCCCGGGGCAGACCGCCGCCGAATGCTTACCTAAATCCGTACAACCCTTCTTGGCCGGCATGGTGTGGGATTTAACGTTTAAAGGTCGCGACGAAGCGACCTGTCTGGTTCACGCCGACAAATGCAAAGGGGAGGCGGAAGCCTTTTTTGAACGCCTACGCGACAGCGACGACACTGCCGCGAGGAGCCCTAGCTGGAGCCTCCGGGTGCCGCTGATGTTGCTAGCGCAGGTGGGCAATCCACTGGAGCTATTACAAGCGCTTTACGCGCGTTTTAATAACGAGATTCATTCGGTGCATTTTTTTGTCGGCGTGGACGCCGCCACCGCCCACAAAGTGCTTAAGAATGAACCGCCCTACCGCGGCGTGCGCGACTGGCTGGCGCAGGTGACGCGCTGGCAGCTGGAGCGGAATGCGGACCTAGGTTCCAACATCGAAAACCTCTACCAATCGGAAGGCAACCCGTACCATCCGGAAGCGACCAAGCTTTCGGTGGACCGCCTTGAGGCCACCTTTCGCGAACCCTTTGCGATGACCCGCTTTACGGTGACGCTCGATCCCGGTAACCGCCCGAAGCGGCTGCAGGTTTACGGGGGGGACGGTAACCAGCTGTTTTATCTGCGTAGCTTTCGATTAGCCGTACTGGGGCCGAAGGATCGGCCCGAGAAAATCTTTACCGAGAACGTGTATTTTCCGCGTCTGAAGCGATTCGTCGTGAAGAATGAAGGCGGGCGGTTGAACGCGATCGGGGCGCTCGGCTGGCCGTTGAAGTGAGAAGGGATTCTCCGTAAATAAAAACGGGGCGGGATTCTCCGTAAATAAAAACGGGGCGGATTGCTCCGCCCCTAGGCTGACGTCTCCCCCTTTAAACCGGGCGGTTGCCCGCTTGTTTAAACTGCAACGGGTTCGAAGAAGAACGTAACGGTGGCGGCCGGCTTCTTGAACAGGTTGATGAACGTGATGACGAGCGGAAGGATCGTCATCAACGCGGCGATGATCGGAGCAAATTGCGGAGCGATTACCGCGATGATCGGCGCCACCGCTTGGAGGATGGCTACGATACCCGCTAGCCCGCCACCCGTGGCGGACGTGCTGCCATTGTTCATCGCGAGCAGCGCGGAAGAGAGCTGGAAGAGACTGCCAATCCCACCCGACTGCAACGCCGTGAAGACGTTCGTCAGTTGCGACAGATCGATTCCGCCCGTAGCCGTCTTCACGACGACACCGGCCGGAAGCTTTACCTTACCTTCCCGAATCAGCTGCTGAATGAGCGCGCTCAATTCCGCGGCCGAGACCTTCGGCTTACCGTTGCTGCGGGCGGCCACTACGGTGTCGACGGGCACTTCGCTTAAGATATTCAAAGCGGCGGTTTCAGACATCGGACCCGTTGCGGACGTCGGACCCGCTGCGGTCAACGCTTTCGTGGCGGTCACTTTGCCGCAGGCGTTGATCAAGATTAACGATACTGCCAGAAAAATCAGTCCAGGCTTTTTCATTTGGAACCCCCAAAGGTTTTTGTTTTTTTGCAGTTTTTAGGTGAGAACTGGAAAAGCCTGTAACGTGCCGCTGTGAACTTCCGCTTACTGCCCCCAAGACTGATTAAACCAAAGGACTTGACCAACCATGGTGGAGTAAAAATGGAGTGGTTGGCACACTCCGTAATTTTGCGAGATTTCGATCTGTCGACGGGGATGACACTTGCGTCTACTCTTTAGACGATCGGCGATCGCTTGAAAGGCCTACGGGCATCGCGTTTTGAGGCTGGGGTGTAAAGGGATTAGTCTTTTAGTTCGAGGGCGAGAGCGGTAACGACAGGGCGGGAAGACGCGCTTCGTCCGTCGCGTCGATGAAGAGCGCGGGCACCTGCACGTGAATGCGCACCACGGTTTCGCTGACTTCAAAGCGTGAATCGGCCGCCACGAAGCGCAGGTGAATCGCCGCCTCCACGTTGGACTTAGTCCCGGATTCGCCGTCGATCGTGAGCGGGCCCAGCTGCACCACGATCGGAGTCCCGTCGAGGAAGGCCTCGCGCGGAATGGGAGACTGGGAACGCAGCTCGCCCAGCGGACTGAAAAAAACCAAACTGAGATCGCCGTTGCGTTCGCGGTGAAGCTCGAGCCTATCGAGCGGAATCGCCACTCCCGGCCCTTTGCCGAAGCTAAGTTTAGGGTGGGTCTTGGTTAGCTGGGCCCGCGCAAGGTCGGCCAGCAGGCGGTGAGAGGGGGTTCCCGAAAAAAGTGTGACCTCCCGAAACCCTTTGCCGGTGCGGGGGATACGCCCTTCGATGAATCCACCGCGGTCCAACACCGCTTCCCACTCCCGCCCTTCCGCCGTACGCCCCGACCCCGCACCATCGAACCCGTGGTTTTTAAGCTCAATCGGCTGCGGTGGATTCGAACTAAAGCTAGTCCAGATTAGTCCCGTCCCCAGTAACGCCGCCGTGCCCGCGATAAGGGCGCGACGGCAATAGTCCACGGGCTCCGCGCGTCGCCGTTCCGGCGGGATTGCCCGCAAAGCGGGACAAGCAAGGTGGGCCACCACGACGAGCGTTGCTAGGCGCCGGATCGCGCCCTTAATTGGGGTATCAGTTCGGATCAAAGTAACCACCTGTGTTTCCGGATTAGAAGAGTTCGGCGGCGTTGGCTAGCAGAATAATGCGATGCGATATAGTTCGAGCGAGTTCTGGTCGTATTCTAGGAGTGGGGCGCCAAACCCTTGAATTTTTAACCGCGGACCCAAAATCGACTACGTCCTGGGCAGGGTTTTCCCTAGGGTTTCCGATGGTTTCCACCCTCCGGGTCAACCTCCGTCAAAAAGTTCGCCATCCGTTTAACCCCTTTACGCTCGAACCCTGGCGTGGCCGTCTGGCCGACCGATTGCTCTTAAAAGGCCTACAGACATGCCTTCGGGGGAAACGTGGAAGCAAGGGGTTCGGATGACGGTGGTACGTTGGTTCGTGATTGTGGGAAGTTTGGGTCTTGCGACTGTGGTGGCGGTCGGTTCCGAAAGGAACGACGCGCGGTCTAGCGGAATTTCCCCCGTGGCGATGTCTACCAATCCAGCGCTGCCCCTCGTGGAGGGGATGCGCCTATGCCAGAGCTACCGTCTGAAAGACGGCGTAGCGAGCAAGGTGGGCAGACCCCACCCGTGTCACGAGAAAAAACATATCCAACAGCTCTCCGAAAATCTCCACGGCGGCGCCACGCTTCCGCAGTAAACTAGTCACATGCGACGACTGGCGATTTTACTATTCCTGGTCCCGATCGCGCTGTCCGCGGCCAGTCTTCCCCCCTGTCTCTCCTTCGGATTTCTCGCCGAAGAGGGTGGGGAAGCGCTCATCGTCCCCACCTACGAACGGTTACTCGAAACCGCCGGGAGTAAACTGGACGTGGCCACGCTGGAAAAGGTGTTGGCGGCGAAGGACCCTTTTGCCATCCCCGAAACCGGCGGAACCGATCTTCACACGCTCAACCAACATCTGAAAGCCTTTGCCCGCATGCTGGAACAGCGCGGCTGGGCGGGGGAGTCGGTGCGGGCGGCGCTGCTCGAGGCGGTCCTTCGTAAGCGCCACGGAAACCAACAGAGTCAAGAATCCCAGCGCCGGGCCGACGAAAGGCAGCGGCCCATTCTCACCGTTCCGTTGCTAAATTCGGGATTATTTAGAGAGGGGTCGCCCGACGGAAACTGGGTAGTGGTGGCCCACGTTCCCGGCCTTCCGGTTGGCCCCCTTCAGGATTGGACGATTACCTCCCACAATTTACGCACTGGGGAAACGAAACGTTTCGACCAAAAAGGCGGAGGGCAGGGCGAGTTCCGGTTTTCTAACGACGGCAGGACGCTGTTCTTTGCGATAGGGGGCTACCACATTCAAGAGGTGCCCTTTCACGAGGGAGTCATCGATTGGGCGAATGCCAAAATCGTGGGGGAACCGGAAAAGAGATCCGGCGATCCGTCATCTACGCCACCGCTTTCCCACCTAGAACAACTTCGTCTGGGTGGGGATTCCAAGTTCGTGTACGGCGTGAATAACATAAAGGGCCGCACCATCTTTCGCTTCGATCGCACGACGGGTAAACGCGTGACCTACGCTCTGAGCACAGTCTTCAACCCGTCCGAAGTCGTCCAGTCGTGGGAGGTCTCCCCGCGGGAAGAGCTGGTGTTCCAATTGAAAAACGACACCACGAACGTGGCGCGTACGGTGGCGTTCACGATGGACGATATGGGAAAGCTGTCCCCCGTTCCCGAAAAGGACATCGCTTCCCCGCCCGCCAAAATTCCCCAGACTAAACTCATCAGCAACGGCTACGGCGGCGGAACGGTCTGGTACCTAGACGGCAAAGGGATCTCGCGTCTGGACCCAGCGACCGGGCAGGTGGAACAGGTCATCGCGCGCCCCCGGCGCCCGCTACCGAGCCACGGAATCGAATTTGACGCGTCCACGGTGTTCACTCGCCCCGGGGGACTCGCCATCCTTTACGAAGAACGAATGGGAAGCGGCGGAAACGAGCCACGAAAGTGGCTAGAGTTCTGGGACCCTAAATCGGGCTACTCCGGAATGAAGGAGCTGCCCGCCGGCACCGGCGAAGTCCAGCTTACCCCGGACGGTAACTCCGTCATCGCCGGCCGGACCTTCAAAAAAGATTTTAAGGTGATTCCGGTGGATAGTTTGTTGGGAGGGGGGCCATGAAGTATCTCTTTCTTTGGCTAGCGCTGTTTCCGTTCGCGTTAGCCGCCGCGACCCCGAAATGTCTCCTCCGTTTTGCTTCCGTTTCTGACTCCGATCCGGATGGCGCCCAGCTCACGGCCGCCACCTACGATCAGCTGCTCGCTACCCTGGGCAGCCAGATCACTCCGGATACGTGGCGGGCGATGGCCGAGGGGAAGGATCCGTTCGCCGTGCCGGAGCAGGGCGAGATTGATCTCAGTGCCCTACGGCAGCGTCTGAAGCAGTTGCGGCAGATGCTCAAAAAAAAAGGGTGGGACACGCCCGAGCGCCGCGAGCTTTTGGTTCAGCAGCTTACCAAACGTGCGGAAGGGCTGGCAGGCGCCGTTCCTGCAGGTCTGGGACGTAAAAACGGGTAGGCTCGTGAAGCAGCTCAATGCCAAACTCCCCACCGGCCTTATTGAATTTTCCGCGGACGGAAGCCGCGTCTATTCACGCCATTTCGGTTTCAACGGAAAGGGCAACACCGTCCGAGTCCAAAGTTTTAAATCAAGACTCGACGATTAAAGCTTCTCGCGGATGACGAGCAGGCGGATCTCCGTCATGTCTTCCATCGCAAAGCGGACCCCTTCGCGGCCGAGTCCTGAATCCTTCACGCCGCCGTAGGGCATGTGGTCCACGCGCCAGCTCGGCACGTCGCCGATGACCACGCCGCCGACCTCAAGCTCGTTCCACGCCCGCTGCGCTTTGTAGAGGTCGCGCGTGAAGATCCCCGCCTGCAGTCCGAACTTCGAGTCGTTCACCATTTCTAGCGCTTGGCCAAAATCGGAAAACGGAATCAGCACCGCCACGGGGCCGAACGCTTCTTCTGCACAAACCTTTTCGTCGTCGGGCACGCTCTCCATCACCGTAGCGTCTAAGATGGCGCCGTTGCGTTTTCCACCGCACAGCACCTTCGCCCCGCGCTTTACCGCCGAGCCAATCCACTCCTCCAGGCGCATCGCCTCCCCTTCGGAGATCATGGGTCCGATGAAGGTCTCTTCCTTTTTAGGATCGCCGCTCTTTAACGCTCGCGTGGCCGCCACGAACTTATCGCGGAAAGTGGCGTAGACCTTATCGTGAACAAACAGACGCTGCGCCTTGATGCAGCTCTGGCCGCTTTGGTAA
>JAYUBV010000059.1:0-8652 GCA_043740655.1 Pseudomonadota bacterium
CAGAATGGGGTTGTGCTTTTTACGGGTCCCCAAACTCAGTCTCTCGCCGTGTTTGCCGTTCTGGCAACCGCGAACTACCTGCCGTCGCCCCGGCAGGGCTTGCCGCCGCGTACCGAATTGGCGGGTGGTCGGGCGATTATCGGTTACCGCCGTCTCATTGACGCGTAAGCCATTTCAGAAATTGGGCGATCGGCGAACTCCAACCCTGATTGAGATCATCGCCAAGATTGCCTAACTGTTTCCACCGGTCGGCCTCCCGGTTTTGCTGACGGAGAGCTAGGGCTAACCCCGCCACGTCCGGCGCAATCTCTTGGGAGAGGCGGGCCATCAATAGGAAGTTCTGCAACTCAACCCCGGTAAGCCAGATGCCGCGGCAGCGACCGCAGCGGAGAGGTTTCACGTTGGTGTTTACACCGTAAACGAACGGCTCCATCACTAGCCCTTGGCAACGCGGGCAGCCGAGCAGGGAAGGGACCTCTCCCATGGCGGCGTGGCGCGGAACGAGCTGGGTGAGATCGAGCTCGCGTAGCTTTTCGCGGAAGGCACCGATTTCGCGATCATCAAACCAGATGCCGCCGCACTTGGGGCAACGATCGACGACCACCGGGCCGCAGTTCAGGGGCACGCACGAAATCTCGCACTCCGGACAGGGCAGTCCACGGGGACGTAAGCTGGGCGGTTTGGCCATCGCGTCTACTTTAGAACGGCCCCGCGCTTAACGCGAGGGTGGGGCAAGCTGAATGATCTGAACATTTTCCGGCAAGAGCGACCGCTCGTTCGGATTCGTGGCGGCGTCCTTGCCGTCCTTCACGATGCCCAGCTTATTGTACCGGTCGTTCACCGCGCGGAAGCTCTTCATGAGATCGGCCATAGTCATTCCCGAAACATTGCCGGTGGTATTGAGCTGCGACAGCCCCAAACGAGCGCGCTCCATGTGGTCCACGTCGCCTTCCCTAATCTTTACTCCATCCTCCGCGAGCAGACGCATGAACTCCATGACAGACGGCGCGTACTTTCGAACCATCGCCAGCGAATCCTTCTTAGCCGTCTCCATTCTTGGATTGGGAGGCATCTTGGAGACCATTTCGATCAAACTCAACGAGCTGCTTAGAGGATCGATCATTTCCTTAATGTCGTGGCGGAAGTTTGGAGTGCGTCCTTCGGGTTTCGGTCCCACTTTGCCCCCAGCCTCCCACTTCGCCACGGCGGCGTCGCGTTCCGCACCGCGGAGAGCCTTCATCTTGCGTACGTAGTCCGACATGAACGGATCGAGATGCTCATCCTGCTTAGGGTCGTTGGGATCGAAATTTTTTGCCTTCGCGTTTTCCGCGACGAGCTCCGGATGGGTTTTTCGCAATGCCTCGAGCAGGTGTTGGCTTTTATTTTCCGATGGATCCCGTCGCTGCTTCCGGAACCATTCGGCGGCGAAACCGGAGGTGGTGTTGATTTCGGTGATCTGGGGTTGGCTGGAATTAAGCGGATTTCGCTCCAGGCGCAGTTCGCCGGACCACAGAATATCCGCCAATTTTTCGCCGGAAGGCAAGTGCTGGGACAAAAACTCGTTCATGCCGTGGTGACCGGCGCTCGCCATGAAACGCGATACGAGAAATACGTCGCGCCCTTTGTCCGTGCGGATGAGGATACCCGTGCGGCGGGTGCTTTCTTCTTTACCGCTGAGCCCCATTAGGGCGCCAGCGACCGGCGAGTAGAAGAGGTCGCCCTTGGACGGAGCCATCGGCGCGAAATCGCACCTCATGCCGAAGGACAACGCGGATTGAATGACGAAGATGAGGAAAAAGGAATGCCCCCACCCGATATGCCGAATCATGTGCCTTCCCCCCCTTATTAGCTACTACACAAATTATACCGGTAATTGTGCCGGGATTTAGGGCGTATTCCACGAGTGGGCGGAGGCCGGCCGTGAACTCGCTAGGATTCTGACGGTGGCCTGATTTTGTGGTTAAACAAAAGTAGCGCTACCGCCCACTTTCGGTGCGCACTTAAGCTTGGTCAGCTTTGCTGAATTTGAGGGCCTTATGACTTCACGCGCTTTTCTTATCATGGTTACGATCCTCACCGTTTCCTCTCTTTACGCGGAGACGACCCCCTCGGGGCCGCACGTCCCCGATGACGCTTGGAAACGGTTCGTACCGGGGGGCGTTCGTCCGGCAAAAGTGGAGAAGGTCTTTTCGAATCTCTACAGCCGTCCCAACGACGATACGTTTCAGAACGCCACGGGCAACGCCGGTGAACCGTACGAAGTGGCGCGCATTAACTGCGCCCTGGTAGCGGAGAAGACTGACAAGGGGTTCAACCTCGCGTTCGACTGGCACGCGGTCATGACGACTGGCCGCCACGTAGAGGCCGGCAACAGTTTCATGATGACCGAAGCGGAAAGCAACTTGAAGGACCGCCCCGAGACCCGCGACAAACCGTTCGGGATTAAATACGCCAAGGGTTCCGGACCGGATTCGTTACCGCAGCAGAAAAAGGGAAGCATCCTCTTTAGCCGGATGGACATTGGTAAGACGGAGGGCGACGGCACGTACTCGGGGAAGCTCGTAATTCGCCGCGGGGAAAAGCTGGGCGTCGGCCTGAACCAGTTCCGCGACAACGGCCCCAAGACCGGCGTGTTCCAGTTCATCAGCTGGAAAATTGAAGTTAAGAACGGCGAGATCGTGAATCCCGATATCGAATGCAAACGCGGAAAAGAGCCGCACCTTAAAAAAATGGCGTCGAGCTACCAGAAGATCGATCCGACGAAACCCCAGCACAAACCTTATCCACCGCAGCCGAAGGGGGCGGTCTGTAAGGAAGAAACCGTGGGCGAGGGCGAGGACTCGACCGAGGAACGCGTGCACACGGTGAAACTGGCCAAGGCGGTCGGTAAGGCGATCAAATTATCGGGGTGTCTGGATTGTCACGGTGAGGGGAACGGCGATAGCCAGCTTTTCTGCGACGACGGTACGGCGGTTAACCCCGGCACCACTTATCGTAGCGTACATGGGTTTCTCGATCCAAAGTTCGATTGGAAAGCGACGAATCCCGACGGCAAAGTCCGCTACCCTAAGGGCATGAGCCACTGCTGCAGCACCCTCCGCGACAATCTAGAAGCGGAAGGGCTCAAGAAATTGAAAGAGCTCGTCGAGTCAGCGAAGTAGATCCTTGTCCACATTCGGAGCGGTTTAGCGTACCCTGTCGCGCATGGCTAACGCAGATTTAGAAAGAGATAGAGTCGAACTGCATATCCCCTTCCTCACGTTTTTAAAATTTTTCGCGGCCATCGTCGTCGGATACCTTCTGTATGTGCTGTGGCCCTTCCTCCTCGTTTTATTTTTAGCTCTCCTGGTGGGGGTGACGCTTGAGCCTATCGTGCAGTTCATGACGAAACGACGTACGCCACGCTGGGTCGCCATCACGATCGTGACCTTCGCGTTGATCGGGACGGTGGCCGGGACCTTCGCGTTGCTGGTGCCTGCGCTGAGTACTCAGGTAGCGGACTTCACCCAACGGTTGCCGGAGCTAAAGGAAAAGCTGGTGGCCCAAGTTCCCGAGGCGGGGGGGCTACGGCACCTCGTTCAGCAAACCCTCCACCATCCGCCGGAGGCGCAAAAGTGGATGACCCACTTGCTAGCGGCGGGACAGTCGGCGTTTGGCGGATTGGCGGGCTTTTTCTTGCTGCTGATTTTGGCGGTGTACTTCGTTGTTGACGGTAAATCGACCTACCAATGGCTGCTGGCGTACCTTTCACCCGACCAGCGCCAGAAGGTCTCCGAATCGAGCGAAGCCATTTCGAAGGTGATCATCGCGTACATCGCGGGTCAGTTCATCACGTCGTTACTGGCGTCGATCTACGTTTTTATCGTGTGTGCCGCATTCAAGGTTCCGGCGGCATTGGTGCTGGCGGTATTGGCGGGCGTGTTCGACGTGCTACCTGTAATCGGATTTTTCATGGCGCTGATTCCGACCTTGTTGCTCGCGCTCACGATTTCTCCGGGTACGGCGCTGACCGTGAGCATTCTGTACGTCGTCTACCACATCATCGAAACGTACCTACTCGTTCCCAAGATTTACGGCGATCGGCTGCGGGTCTCGGGGTTAATCGTACTGGTTACCCTGATCATGGCGAGCACCGCCGCGGGTGTACTGGGCGCCATTGCGATCTTGCCCATCGTGGCGTCCTACCCGATTATTGAGCGCATCTGGCTAGAAAAGTACGTGGGCCGGCGGGCCATTGAAAAGCATAAATAAAGTTAGCGCGGAGTGAAACATGTTGTGGTTTTGGAGTGTAGCCGGCGTCGGCCTATTGGTTTTACTGATCCACGACCTCTTCCAGCGCAAACACACGTTGCTTAGGAACTTTCCGATCATCGGTCATTTCCGCTACTGGTTGGAAGCACTGGGCCCGGAGCTGCGGCAGTACATCGTGGCGAGCAACAATGAGGAACGACCGTTCACCCGCGATCAGCGCAGCTGGATTTACGCCTCGTCGAAGAAGGAAAATGACTACTTCGGTTTTGGCACCGACGAAGATCTGGAGCAGTCGCCGAATTACATTATCGTAAAGCAGTCGACGTTTCCTTTGCTGGAGGCGTTGCCCGGTGAGCCCAGTTACGATCCCACGCACCAAATTCCCTGCGCGAAGGTGCTGGGCGGGTTCCGCGGCCGCAAGCGGGCGTTTCGCCCACGTTCCATCATCAACCTATCCGCGATGAGCTACGGCTCGCTAAGCCTTAACGCCGTCACCGCGCTGAACCGCGGGGCCAAGCTCGCCAACTGTTTGCACAATACCGGTGAGGGGGGGCTAGCGAAGCCGCATTTAGAAGGTGGCGAGCTCATCTGGCAGATTGGCACGGGCTACTTCGGTTGCCGCGACGACAAGGGCCGCTTCGATATGGCGAAGTTCCTCGATAAAACCCAGCGCTTTCCCGTGCGCGCGGTCGAAGTAAAACTTAGCCAAGGGGCCAAGCCCGGACTGGGCGGCGTACTTCCGGCGGCCAAGGTAACGGCGGAGATCTCCGATATTCGCGGCGTGCCGCTCGGAAAAGACTGCGTTAGCCCCGCGGCCCACTCCGCGTTTACCAACGTGGATGAGCTGCTCGATTTCGTGGAGCTGCTCGCCGACAAGAGTGGCCTGCCCGTCGGCATTAAGTCTGCAGTGGGGCACACCGAGTTTTGGGAGCTGCTCGCCGAACGCATTCAAAAGACCGGACGTTCGGTTGATTTCATCACCATCGACGGGGGCGAAGGCGGAACTGGCGCCGCACCGTTGGTATTTACCGATCACGTCTCCTTTCCTTATAAAATTGGCTTCACCAAGGTGTACCGCGAGTTTGCCAAGCGAGGACTGCAGCGGAATATCGTGTTTATCGGCAGCGGAAAATTGGGGTTCCCCGAGCAGGCGCTGATGGCGATGAGCCTAGGCGCCGACATGGTCAATGTGGCCCGCGAGGCACTGCTGTCGGTCGGCTGCATTCAGGCCCAGAAGTGCCATACCAATAAGTGTCCGACCGGAGTCGCCACGCAGTCGAAGTGGTTGATGCGCGGACTGGACCCTCAGTTGAAATCCGCCCGGTTCGCCAACTACGTGACGGTGCTGCGCAAAGAGATCCTTCGTCTGAGCCGCGCTTGCGGCAAACCGCATCCTTCGCTGGTCACCTCCGATCACATCGACCTCATCGACGACTATTACAAATGCCATTCGCTAACCGAGATGTTCGGCTACGAAGCCAGCTGGACGATTCCATCCGAGAAGGACGTGGCGCTGGTGGCGGAGCTCATGAAGCATCCGACCGAAATCCCCAAACCTAACGAGGCTCCGCGCCTAGCCGATCCGGCGGTGGTTGAGCACACGGCGATCGACAAGCCTTCCCCCGAAAAGGGATCGCCCGTTAAGACGAACGACTAAAATTCTTGACGCATTGCGTTTTAATGAGGCATTTCTGAGCTTTACCGTCTGTCTCGAGGGGTTGGGCCATGAAGTGGGTAGTGGGTGTTTCATTGTCGTTGGGCTTAGGTTTTTCTCTTTCGGGGGCCGAGCCGCCGCCCTGTTCAAAAGAGATCGCTGCATTCTCGAGAAACTCAGGAAGCGAACGGGTAAAATATAATTCAATCTTGCAAACTCCATCCTTAGAACACGGGGCCATTTCCTTTAACGCCATCCGGGAGTCGGACTTCCCGTCCGCCATTCTGCACGGGCTACGCGAAGCTCGCCTCCGGGTAGACGCTATCCGCAACAATCCGGCCGCGCCCGATTTTGCGAATACGATCGCCGCCCTCGAAGCGGTGGGCGAACCGCTAGACCAGCCCGTATCGCTGTTTGGCCACTGGAAGTCGCTGAGGAACGGTGCCACGATTGAACGCCAAGCCGCGCGTCTGGATCCGATCTTGTCGCGCTTTTCCGGCAGTCTCTATACGGACGAAAAACTCTTCGCCCGCGTGGAGGCCGTTTACGCGATGAAGGACAAGCTTGGGTTGGATGCCGAAGCCAAAGTGCTGCTCGAGCACACGTACCGTGCCTTCGTGAAGAGTGGAGCTAAGCTCGGCTCGGTTGATAAAAAGCGCATTATCGACATCCACTCGGAGCTCACCACGCTTGCGGAAAAATTTAAAAAGAACGTCAGCGATTCGACCAACGGCTACGTGATGAACCTCACCGACGCGTCGGAACTGAAGGGCTTGCCCGACAGTGCGATTGCCGCCGCCGCGGAGGCCGCCGCGAAGCGCAAACTGACGGGCTGGGTTTTTACTCTTCAGGCGCCGAGTGTAATGCCTTTTTTGACCTACGCCAATAGCCGGGGCCGCCGCCAGGAGCTGTGGAAAGCGTACGCGTCGCGCGCCGTGGGCGGAAAGAACGACAATTCGCCGATCATGGTCCAAATCGCTAAGCTTCGCGCCGAGAGTGCGAAATTACTAGGATTCGCGTCGCACGCGGATCTGGTGATGTCCGATCGCATGGCAAGGAATGCTTCTACCGTCGATAGATTCTTAGCCGACCTCGCTACGGTTTACCGTCCGCACGCGGAAAAAGACCTGGCCGAAGTGCAGGCGTTAGCGCCGTTCCCGCTCGAAACGTGGGACTGGGCCTACTACTCCGAGAAGCTGAAGGAGCAGAAGTTTAACTACAAGGCCGAAGTGCTGCGTCCGTATTTCCGCATCGGCAAGGTGCTGGAAGGCGCCTTTTTCGCCGCGAACAAATTGTACGGTGTGACGTTCAAACCGCGTACGGACCTTCCGACGTGGGATGATTCGGTCAAAGCGTTCGAAGTATCCGACCGCGATGGCAAGTTCTTAGCCCTGTTTTACATGGACCCGTATCCACGTGAACCAAAACGGCAGGGCGCTTGGATGAACGACATCCGCGGCGCGGGACGGTTCAACGGCCAACTGCGCCGCCCGCACGTCGTGAATGCGGGTAACCTCACTCCTCCGGTCGGCGGCGCAGAGGCACTGCTCACGCTGGACGACGTGGTCACAATTTTTCACGAGCTGGGTCACGGCCTGCACTCGATGTTGACGCGCGTGAAGACGGCTTCGCTGGCCGGCACGAATGTCGCCTGGGACTTCGTCGAGCTGCCATCGCAATTCTTCGAGAATTGGGCCTTCGAACCGGAGGTGCTGGATGTGTATGCGCGCCACAAGGACACCGGCGAACGCATTCCCGCCGACCTTATCGCCCGCGTGCGCAACGCTGAACGGTTCCAGGCCGGCTACCGTGGCTTGCGGCAGGTGATGCTGGCGAGAATCGATTTAGCCTGGCACACGGGTGACCTGAGTGGTTTGCGCGCCGAAGGCGTGGAGGCGTTCGAAGAGAGTATGACCGCTCCGTTCCGCATTTTGCCGCGGGCCAAGGGCGTGTCGACGTCGGCCACCTTCAGCCACATCTTCGCCGGCGGATACGCGGGTGGGTACTACAGCTACAAGTGGGCAGAAGTTCTGGCGGCCGATGCGTTCGAGCTTTTCAAGCAGAAGGGCGTGTTCGACGCCGAATCAGCGGACCGTTTCCGCAAAGCCGTGCTCGAGCGCGGCGGTTCCGCCGAAGCTGACGAACTGTACCGTCAATTCCGAGGAGCGAACCCGGACCCCGCCGCACTTCCGCGTAGCGAGGGGTTAGTCGGCAGGAATTAGTCGCTTTTACGGCCTATCGATTAAGTACTGAGCCAGCTCGGCTTCCGCCTCAGCCTGCTCGTTCGGATTAGCGTATACGTAGGTCGGGTAGGACACGCACATCTCGTCGGTGATTTGCTGGCCGAACGTCAGGAGTTTAGTGGCGTCCGGATTCCCCGGTCGCTCCGTGTTGTCCCAGTCGTACATCGCGTGCAGGATCGAACCCTTCGGCATGTCGATGGGCTTCTCGAACTGGTATTCGATCTGCCAGTTGTAGTCGAAGTGGGGAACGTACAGAAGACGCTTCTTTGTGCCGTCCGGTAGCTCCAGCACGCCGGTGAACGACTTTCCGCGCTGGTGCATATGCGGACGTAAGCTGAACAGCTTCGCGTCGGCGAAGAATTTAAGCTTTCGGTCGAGTGAGAACAGTGATTTGGGCGGAATCTGGATTTCGTCCATGTACGCGCCCATGCGGGTAATGACCTGCTTATGCTCGGGAATGGCCGGCATGTCGCCGAACCAGAGTCCCACCGCGGCGCGATCCAG
>JAYUBV010000060.1:0-2616 GCA_043740655.1 Pseudomonadota bacterium
GCCGTAACCATATCCGCCGCCGTAACCATATCCGCCGCCGTAACCATATCCGCCGCCGTAACCATATCCGCCTCCGTAGCCGGGCATTCCGTGCGAACCACCGCCAAAACCATATCCGCCGTAGCCGTAAGCTCCGTATCCGCCAGCGTAACCGTAGCCGTATCCACCGCCCCCGCCGTAACCGCCGCCACCACCACCGTAGCCGTAATAGTTATTCACCACCGAAACTCGAGTAGTGGTTACCACCGGAGAGAACCCTACAGGACCTCCGAGCATTTCGGCCTTCGCCTCGTACGAAGCGAACAAGGAGCCGAACACCAAACCGCTAGCCACGATCATCTGTTTCCACGACAACATGAGCACCTCACAACTAAACAACAACCACTTAGAACAAACTTTTCGCCACGACGCCTTTTGACGGCGGCACAGTCCTACAGGACCAGCCTAAATTTCGTGACCTGCGGGGAGTTAGAGCAAAGGGAGTGCCAACCTTCAGGGTTCTCATTTGAAGGATGCCCGTGGGGTGTGCAGCGGCATGAAAACAAAAAGTGTCACGACAGTTGGGAAAGAGATGGACGCGCACTTTGGGTGTACGAATAAAAAAAGCCCGTAGACGAAACGTCTACGGGCTTTCGCTAAATGGATTGGGCTACTTACTTCTCGATCGCGATGACCGTGAACGGATCGAGCGCGCCGGGCTGATTCGTGCCCGCGGCAAAGAAGAAGGTACGGTTGCTGCCGGCAATGTTGCTAACTACGGCGGCCCACATCGTCGGCGTTCCGCCGCCGCCGCCCGTGGCGGTCATCTTGATGAAGCCGGCCTTTTCGCCCGAACCCAGCTCGGTCATGGTTACCACCCCGGTTTCCCCGGCGGCTCCCGTGGTGACGTCCGTGATCACGGCGTACGTACCCGCCGTGCCCGTAGCGGGGAACGTGATATTGACGGGCTTGATCTTGTCATGGCCGCCGTCCTGCGAGAAAACGAGACCCACAAAGCTCTTCCGCATCGTGTCCATCGTAACGCTGGTATCGCGCGGCAACGCGATGATGTCGCTGTCGTGGCCGTTAGCGTTAGGCTTCACGATCCCCACTCCGGCGGACGTCATATTGATAAAACCGTCGTTCAGCGTGAAAAGGCCATTCGTGCAGCCGGTGTGCGAACCAGCGGACAGGTCTTGCACGGTGTCGTCGCCTACGCGCCATTTTTTTCCGGTAATCGCCCCGGCGGTCGCCGGCAACGCCGCGTTGCCCCAGAAATCGTCGCCCGTAAAGGTTCCCGAGTGAGCACGCGCTTTCGCTTTCACCCAGTTAAAATTGCTCGTCGTAGTCGGACACGTCGTCGTCTTAACCGGCATCACCAGTAAGTCGTCGTCCATTCCGGATTTTTTAACCATCAGCACCACTCCGGGAACGCCGAATCCGTTTGCCGTCGTACCGACGGTCGGAAGGGGAAGCTCCGTACCGGTGGCCGAGCCTACCGTGAAAGTGTAAAATCCAGTCGAAGTGGTCACGTACGTGCCGGAGATATTCAGATCGGCCGCCGCATCTAGAGTGGCCATGGTCGCTTTCTTAATGGCGGTAAAGGTGCCCGCGGCGGTGAGGTTCCACGTCCACACCGAGCCCGAGCCGATGTACGTGCCATCGTGTTTGGTAGAGATATCGGTCTTAGCGGCGCCGGTGCCTTTGGCTCCACAGCCTTGGTTCAACGTAAATGCGACGACGACCAGGCCTACGGTCATGATCGTAGAAATGATTTTAATCACGAAACTGCCCCCTAATAGAATGGTTTAAAGACAAAAAATGCTCCCCTGTATTTCGGCAGGTTCGGCGATTTGCCTTAGGCGTTTTTAGGCAGGACGTTAACGCACGCAAACGCGGTTACGGCCCTGGTTTTTGGCGTCGTAGAGCGCCTTATCCGCGGTGGAGATGAGGTCCTCGGCCGTCTTGATGGTCGAGTCGAGCGAGCAAACGCCCAACGAGATGGTAACGGGGATCGGCTTTCCGTCGAAAATGAAGTTGTTCTTTTCGATGGTCGAGCGAATGCGTTCGGCGACTTCAACCGCAATTCGCAGCGGAGTCTCGCGCAGCACGAGCGTGAACTCCTCGCCCCCGATGCGGCCCAAGGCGTCCTTCTGACGGGTCATGCGGTTCTTGATCAGGCCGCAGGTTTCCTTCAGCACGTAGTCTCCGGCCGGATGGCCGAACATGTCGTTGGTCTTTTTGAAATGGTCCAGATCAAATACCAGCAGCGTAAGCGGGGTCTGCTTGCTCACCGAACGCGCATACTCCTCAAAGATAAGCTCCGTAATCGCCTTCTTATTGAGGGCGCCGGTCAGATCGTCCACATTCGCTAGCTGGTACATCTTATCGTAGTGGATGTTTTCGATCTTACCTTCGCGCAGAAACTTCAAAATCGTATTTCCGCAACGAACTAGATCGCCGTCCTGAAGTAACCGTTCGGTCTCGGCCTTTTGATCGTTTACGTACGTCCCGTTTGTCGAGCCCAGGTCCTTTACAAATACGCCCTCGGGCGAGAAGCGAAACTCGGTGTGTTTGCGAGAGATAGAGGTCTCACCGATGCTAATGTCGGTGGTGAGGTCACGCCCCAATACCATC
>JAYUBV010000061.1:0-2612 GCA_043740655.1 Pseudomonadota bacterium
TGCGCAGAGAATGGCCTCGGCCAGCTTCTCTTTTCCGTGCAGAAAACTCTCCAGTTCCTTCTTCACGTCGGACAAAGAATCGGTTGCGGTGCTTTTGTGAAATTGCACTACGTTTGCCATACTGTTTTATCGACGATTCCGTGTATTTGCATGATGGCACGGTGAGTCGATGGCAAGCGGTGTTTTGGGGCGTCCCGGTGATTTTTTAATTGCAGCGTTGGTTGTGGACGCGGATTGCTTGGATGATTTGCTCGTCCTGCCAGCCTCGGGTACCTGGGTACAATCCCTGGACGTCCCAGGAATCGGAGTTCCATAGGAATGCCGATTCCAGCGGGATATCTGCCGGCGGCTTGGCGAGGAACGCCAGCATCTCCCGATAAAAGTCGCGGCGGAAACTACGGAACTCAGCCTTCTGGAACGGATCGAGTTTGACGTTGTAGGGGCCACGGATTCCGGACCATAGGGCTGCCGCTAGTTCCGCGATCGTTTTGGCCGGAGTGTTTCCATCGTCCGACATGTTTCCGCCACCCAGGCCGGTTTCGGAAATGCGCCAGCGTTTTGTCGCCGGAACGCGTACGCCCAGCTGCGTTAACTCGTTAACCACCATTTCGAAGGGGAAACGAAAATTCTCTGCTTCTACCGGCACCATCACTTCGTGGTACGCGGAGATTCCGATAAAGTCGGCGGCGGTTATCAACGCCTGTAACTGCGGCAAGAGGGCGGCCGAAATTGACGTCGCCGAGCCCAAGACCGACGTGTAGTTAACGTTCACGCCGACTTCGACGTCCTTTAAACCGGCAAGGCGTTGCTTGGTCAGGTTCAACAACTTGAGATTGCCTTCGGGGAAGTAGGCCAGCGTAGCGCCCATCTCACCTTGCAGGCTGAACTCCACGTGCTTTTCCGGATTGGCCCGGGACTTCACGATCTCCGCCAGCGGACGCGTAAGCACGTCGTCGTAGGAGTAGCCGGAGTATTTTACGAGCGGATCAAATTTCAAATTATTGCGCCAGAGCAACGCGGGGCTGACGTCATCGATCTGAATGTAGATCGAAAGCGCCAGGTTGCGATCGACCGCCGCCTTCACGCACTTGTCCCAGCGGTCACGCTGGCGCGCTAAGAGTTCGTCGGTCACCGGACGGCAAACGCTGTCGTCGCCTTTGATGCAGTAATGACCGATCGTGTCGTCTTTGAGAAAAAAGTTGGCGGTGAAAAGGATATTCACCTTTTTATTTCCGAGTGCCACCGCAGCTTCCATCTGCTCGGGGCAATGAATGGCATCGGTCTCTTCGAACAGCGCGATGGTGCTATTCAACGGGGTGCAGCGGTTTGCCGCTTGCACGGTCGCACCGAAAAAAAATGGGATGAAAAATAGTGAAAGGAAATGAACCACGAACCCCTCCATTGCTGGCTACACTACTGGACTTCTAACGAACCACGTCAGGAATGGAGGGTTCCGAACAGAAAGTGTGATCATCCGCTGCCAGTAAGGTTTTTCGAGCTGACCTTATGCGGCATTTTGGAGCGCTTCTTCGGCGAACGGTTTATCGAAACTCGGTTGCCGGGCTTCGTCGCTCTCTACTTTTTCTACCCCTTTCAGTAGCAACAGCACGGTGGCGGTGTACGCGAACGTGTAGCCGGTCACCTGGATTAGCTGCTTAAGCGTAGCGCTCGTATCCCCTACGACCATAACGGCGAGCCCGAGCACGACGGGGCCAAGGATGGTAGCGAAGTGAATGGCCCGAGAAAATGGAGGGCGGTAAGGCGCTGCAGCCTTGAATCGAGTAGGCCGGTCGGTTTCAAAGTAAGGGTCGGTGTTCCAGATCGTTGTCATGTTGTCTCCCATAAAAATATACGGTTCAAAAAAACGGCGGATGGGCGGTCAGCTGGTAACCGACCAACCTAGCCTCGTCGGCGAACCGCTTGGTCACCGTTTTCTGATCGGGGTGCAGGACGAGGACGGGGGAAGTGGCGCTTCTCAGAATTTTTCGCGTGAGGCTTCCCAATAGGATGGCCTCCGCCCGGTTGGACTGTGAGGCAAGGCTCAGCATAGTCGTGGGACCCAGCCGCTTCAGCTCGCCGAGCACTCCGTCGAGTGGCGAATAGCTGTTGGCATCGAGACGGCAGGTGACGCGTACGCCTTGTGACCGTCCGTGCTCTTGCCATTGCCGGGCTTGCTCATTGAGATTTTCGCGAAATTCCCGCAGGCTTTCGCCCGAAACCGCGGGGTAGAAAAATGGGGGCGCCACATCGGGATAGAGATACTGAAGACGGTGGTAGAGCTCGATTGGCACGTTCACCACTTTGGCGAGCTGTACGGTGCGGACGAAGGCTTGTTTCGAAGACGTGGAGAAGTCCGTGGGGAAAAGAATCCGTTTGATTCGCTTTACCGTTTTTACCTGCGACAGCGGATTCACCACGAGTACCGGTAGCGGTGACTGCAGCACGAGGCTCTCCGAAAAACTGCCCATGAGCAGGCGCTCCAGCCCTTTGCGCGCGTGGCTGCCCACGACGAGGAGCTGGGCCTGACTTTGCATTGCGTGGGCGAGAAACTGCTGCGCGGCCGCGTAAATCGACGTCCCTTTTTGCTTTAGGAACTTAGGCGGCAGCAGCCC
>JAYUBV010000062.1:0-8629 GCA_043740655.1 Pseudomonadota bacterium
GGCTTCTCGTTCGAAGAGCCGGTGGCCTCGGGCGTGGTGCGCACCTGGATGATGTCCTTTCCCAAACTAACAATCGTTGGAGCATTTCTCGGGCTGACGTTTGGGTTGCTGGCGGCCCTGTTCCTCGAAGGCGCTTCGCGCCTGAATCGCTGGGAGAAGGCTTAGTTTGGAATGGCGGATGTCGAGCCGATTGAGCAGCGGAGTGATTCCGTTGACGATGGCGCTAGCGGCGTTCCTGCCCTTCTATATTCCCATCCGCTTTTATTTCGGTCTTCACAGTGTGGTGCCCCTCGGTGTGATGAGTGCCGAAGCTTTGCTGCTGGTCGCCTCCGTGCTCTGGCTCACCCTTTCGCTGAGCGAACGGCTAACCCGGCTTGACCTTTCGGTACTGGCTTTTAGCTTCTACACGTTTTTGCTCATAGCCATTTCCGACGGCATGGGCGCCGATCAAGCCGATGCACTACGCCGGTATTTTCTACCGATGACCCTCTATTGGCCGGTGGCTTACTTTTTCGATGGGAAAAACTCGGCGCTTGCGCTGCGACTGATCCTGGCGGGCGCCACGATTGTGGGGCTATTCTATTTCGCGGAGCTGGTGAACAGCGCGATCCTAAAGCAGGGCTACCTCGACTGGACGATGCGGTTAAAGGACTTCCAGGTCGCCCACGGTGCGGCCATCAGCGAATCGCGTTTGGAGTTCGGCAGCACGGTTTACTACCGCCTCGTCGGATTTCTGGGCCACAACCACGCTACCTCTTACTTCATGGCCTTTGGCTGCTTAGGACACCTCATTCTTTCGCAGGACAAAGACTCGCGCGGCCGCTGGTGGCATTGGCTGTCGGCTTCGTTTCTGACGCTGACCACCTTGCTTGCGCTCGGCAAGACCGCAGTGGCAGCAACGGTCTTAGGCTTCGGCCTTACCTGTTTCTACATTCCTACGCTCCGCCAGCCGGTGTACCTCTGGCTGCGCAATCGGGTGCTGCTCGGCGTGCTCGCGATGGTACTGTTTGCCGTGGCGGCTCCGGCGTTCGCCGATATTCTTGGCCGCACGTTCCGGTACTTTTTGTTCGATTCGATCAAAGCCAACGTGGAGATCAATGTGAAGGACTCTCTGACGGGAGGGCTACTCGGACAGGTGTACTCCAGTCCGCTAACGCTGCTCACGGGCGCCGGCTTTGTGAACAGCGCTTCGGTGCCCCCCACGTTGAGCGATGATTTTTTTCCGGTGGAGCTGATTAGCCGTTACGGGATTATCGGCCTGGCATTACTCGTCTGGATGCTGTTCGAGGTGAGCCGCGTCCGTAAGGCCTTCATCAAGGTTCCCGAACTTACCTTGAGCGCGGCACTGCCGCCCCTCTATATTTTCACCATGCTCGTGATGATGAGCCACAGCAGTATGTTTTTCTACCACCAGCTCTACGCTTACTTCTTCGTGATGCTGGGAATGGTGCGCGTGTGGTATTTCGCGCCGGACGCTCCGGGACGGGCGGCGCTCTCGTGAGTCCTTTGGTCAGCGTCCTCATGAATTGCTACAACGGTGAGACGTACCTACGCGAGGCGATCGACAGCGTGCTAGCGCAGACTTACGCCAACTGGGAAATTGTCTTTTGGGATAATCAGTCCAAAGACGGAAGTGCGGCGATTGTAAAGTCGTACGCGGATCCGCGCGTGAAGTACTTTTACGCTCCGGAGCACACTAACTTGGGTGAGGGGCGCAATCTGGCGGCGGAGAAGGCGACGGGAGAGTGGCTGGCGTTCCTCGACTGCGACGATCTCTTTTTGCCGGACAAGTTGGAGAAGCAAATCGCCATCGTGGAAAGTGACGGCGAGGGGCTGGGGCTGGTGTTTGGACGCTGTTACCGAATGGAGGCCGGCCGGCCCGATACGGATGTGACGGAAAACCTCGTTCCGGGGGAATTTCCAGAAGGTTGGATTCTAAAACCCCTATTGGCCTGGGGCGATTTTATTCCGCTGGTTTCCGCAATGGTGAGACGCGACGCTTACTTCGCGGTTGGGGGAATCCCGACCGATTTCAAAGTGGCCGAGGACTATTACCTTTTTGCCGCCGTTGCCGAAAAATACCGTTCGCGCGCCGTGCAAGGCTTTTGCTGTAAAGCGCGCATGCACGCCAATAATCTCACCAAGTCCACGCGTGGCCTTATTTGCGAAGAGTCGCTGCGGATTTTGGTGAAGTGGCGCGACCAGCTCTCGCCGGAGGTGTACCGGGCACGCGTACAGGAGCTACAGACCCAGATTGGGATCGACGCCATCGTGTTCAAGAAACGCTATGCCGAAGGGCTAGGTCGTATTCTCATCCAGGGTTCGGTCGGGGTCGTCGTCCATAAAGCTTTGGGAAAGCTAAAGCGGAAGTTCGGAATTCAGAGCCCCAATACCGGAAACTCCGTATAGAGATGATCGACTTCGCTGGGCTGCATCGACGTGGATCGGTACAGACGCCGTTGATGCTTCCGTAGCGCCCAACCGGCACGCGCCCGAGCTTCTTCCATCATGCGGCCTTCTACGAGTACCGCCGCCGCCCGCCTGCGGCCCAGGAGGTGGCGCACTATTTGAGGTATCAGCTGAGCCAACAGCGGCGAATCGCTCGTGTAGTGAACATGGGCGTAAGGAATCAGTCGCTTCATCTTCCGTACGGTATAAAGGAGGTATAGGCGCTTGCCGGGCGTGGTCACCAGGAGATGACCGCAATGCTCGTAAGCGTGATCTTTGAAAATGGCTAGCTCGTCGCCGCCGAGGGTATTGCGTATGATTTCCTTGTCCCCCGTCAGCGTGACGTCGCGCCGCCGGAATGGCGATGGAGCGAAAACGGTCAGCGGCGTGAAGAGGTAGCTCGTTGAGTCCAGCTCACGGAAACCAAGCTGTTTCAAGATCGCCGCCACCTGGTCGGACGCGGTGAAATTCGTGATGGTCACGTTCTTCGGCTGCACCGCTTTCCGTAGCAGCGCTAGCCCCGAGGCGCGGTAAGAATCTTCGACGATCCAGCTAGAAAGGTTGCACAGTCGTTCTTCACGGCCAGCAATGGTACGGCGTTTATGGAGCGTGCCCAAAAATCCAACGGCGCGGCCTCGGTCGACTAGCGCGTAACCGGCGGGCCATTCCCCGTCCGATTCGAATTGCAATAAATTGCGCCACCGTTCGGGGGTGAGGTGGGCTACGCGAAATTTAGCGAGCAGGCCGAGCAGATCGTCCACGAGTTTGGGATCGAGTCCAGACGTGACGGGAACGATCTCAGGCATGGTTGCCGTTCACCGCGGACGAAACGATTTCGAGGGTGAGCCCAAAATTAAGCATCTCCACAATGTCTTGCTCGTTCAGCGCTATCCCAAACTCTTCTTCGATACTGGTGACCAGAGCTAAGTGCTGCATGGATTCCCATCGCTCGATATTATCGGGCGAGGATTCCGCCGTGATCTTCTCTAGTTCAACGTTGAACAATGAATGAAAAATGGTTTTGAGCTTCGTTTCAATTTCTGGCTTCTGCACTTTTTACTCCTGCACCGTGAACCACCGAAATGTACTCGGGCACGTCGATCGCCTGCGATTCAAGGTCGAATTCATACCTTTTTTCGCCCATTTCGGTCGACTTTTTCATCCCCCTGAAGCCTAAGCGATCATAAAAATCAGCCACTTGCTGGTTTTTGGCCGAGGGTAAGTAGGTACCCTGAACTCGAGTAACCCCTGGCCACGATGAGGCTTTTTCCAATAATTGCTTCACGAAGGCGTTTTCCACCTTGCGCCCTAATACCCGGCAGCTCATTAAAAGGGCTTCGATGGAGGCTTCGTCGCCGCAACGCTCTACTATCCCGACGCCGGTCAATCCGTAGTCTCCGAACTTGTCCTTCACCGTCATCACGACCACGCGGTATCGGTCGGAATTTAGCCGTTCTTCGATCTCGCCATGGCTATAGCGCCGGGTCGTAAGGTTAAATTGATTTGTCTTTTGTGTTAGCTGGGCGGTGCGCGGGATTTCCTCCGCGCGGGGTTCGCGCAGTTCCACTTCTAGAGCGAGAGATTTTAGATAGGCATCGAGGTCCGCATGGCGCTCGCGTTCCCGCGTGCGTTCGGCTTCTTCTCGGTACATTTTCGACCGGCCCAAATCCTCCTGGCTAACCGTCAACTTGTCGAAGCCGCGGAACTCTCTCAATAAACGCGTTAGGTCGTAAGGGTTGGCGGGAACTTGCAGCACGGTGACCTCGGGGACCTGCTGCTGGACGAGGCCGCACTCCACCGGATTGTCGTCGACGAACACGAGGCTATCGAGCCCCAAGTTGAGAACGCCGGCCAGGTCTATCAGGTTCTGGGCCTTGTTCTGCCAGTTCACGAATACGGCGGCAAAATCGTCTTTCTTGAGCAAGCAATGCGGATGCTGCGCCAAGACCGCATCCACGTCCGGTTCATTATTTTTGCTACAGAGGGCGAGCAGAGTCCCTTGCCGCTTAAGCTCCAGGCATTGCCGTTGAAAATCGTAAAAGGCAGCGCCGGGGTATTTTTGGGGATCTAACGCGATCCCCTCAATCCCGTCTTCGCCGATGATGCCACCCCAGAGCGTATTGTCGCAGTCGAGGGCCAGCACCTTCTTGGTCCCCCCCTTTTGCGAAGTCACCAGCGCGACCAGCTCCGAGGCCAGCGCACTCAAGTAATCGTTTTTGAAGGGGGCGCGGTAGAGGTACCAAAATCGCGAATCAAGGGACTGTGCTTCGCCGTTTTTTTCCACGAGGCTGGCGGAGTTGATAACGTAGATACGATCTTTTGCGACGGCAAGTTCCGCAAGCCGCGCGTTGACCTGATCCAGCGCGACGCCTAACGAACCTTTTTCTCGGCGGGCGGACCCGAGGGCGAAGGAAGGGGGCAAAAAGGTGGTGACCGCGACGAGGGCGGAGGTATTTTCACGCAACCTCTCTACGAGAGCCGCCACGCGCTCGTAAACGCCGTCTAGCGAGTTGGGGTAGCTACCCCCCGCCGGCAGCAACCCGTCGAGCCAGAGAGTCAGCAGGATAAGATCGTATTTGCCGACGTTGGTCTCGGAGTTAGTGTCGCGAACTTCCTGTTCGAACGTGTCGAAATCAGAAAACGAGGCTGAAGTCTCAATTCCATTTCGGTAGCCGCCGAAACGGATCAGCGGTTCAAGCGATTCGAGGGTGTAGTTACGCAAGACGCGGATGCGCGCCGACTGCGCAAAGGCTCCGCCCAGCTTTTCGATGTCCGCGACCGTTTTTACTTTGGCCGAGAATTTCTTTGTGTCGGTGGCGGCGATGAGTGCCCGCACTTGACCTGGGAAATCGCTCATAACATTACGGTGCCTCCACACACGCGAAGGGTTTCGCCCGTGATCTGGCGGGAGGCGGTGCTCAGTAAAAAAGCTACGGAATCGGCCACGTCCTCGGGCGCACTAAGGCGACGCAGCGGAGTTTGGGCCTTGGCCAACATTTTTCCGCGTTCGGGCATGTCGGCAATCAAGCGGGTGTCAGTCATGCCGGGGGCTACCACGTTGAAGCGAATTCCCTTCGGGCCGTATTCGACGGCTAAACTTTTTGTGAGGCTGGTCAAGGCCGCCTTGGCGGCGGTGTACGCCATTAACTGGGGCGCCGGTACGTTGTCGGCGTTGACGGTACCGATGCTGACCACCGAAGCGTTCTCCGCCTTCTCGAGGTAGGGAAGGGCCTCCTGGATGAGATGGAATGCGCCGTAAACTTGTACCTTGAGGTGCTGGTCCAAATCCTCGGAGGAAACCGACATGAAAGATTTGTTCACGAGGTTGGACGAGGCGTTGTTCACAATCGACGAAAGGGCGCCGAACCGATCGACGGTAGCTTCGACCATGCGGCGAACCGCCGCCCGATCCGTAACGTCGGCGTTAAATGCCATCGCCTTGCCCTTGGCGCTGATGATCTCGTCCACCACGCGCTCGGCTCCGGCCTCGTCGGTGCGGAAATTCACGACTACCGCAAATCCATTGGCAGCCAATTTTTTGGCGGTGGCCGCGCCAATGCCCCGGCTGGCTCCGGTGATGATCGCCACCGGCGTAGCCGTCGCTTTGGCGACCACGGCTTTGGCTTCGGTTTCCAAAACTTTTACCCGACTCTCGCCGGTCAATACGCTTTGGCCGTGTTGATTTCGAATTTCTGTCTTTAGAACCAGGATTCGCTGAGCCACCTGAACCGCTTTGACCTCGGCAATGATCTTGAGCTTGTCGCCCAGTCGAACGGGTAACAAAAATTCAATCGACTGGGACATCCAAAGGGCACCGTCGCCGGGGATCTTTTTTCCGATTAACGTGGATAGAAACGAAGCGCTTAGCATGCCGTGCGCCACAATCCCTTTGAAGCTGGTCTTCTCGGCGTAAACTGGGTCGACGTGCAATGGGTTGTTGTCGCCGGTAATTTCGACGAACTTGCGAATGTCGTCGGCGGTAATTTCGTGTTCAAGCTCGGCTCGCGAACCGATTTTAAAACCGTTGATTGCCTGCTCTTTCGTTTCACTCATCTCATTACTCCGTTACCACTCGCCGCAGTCCGTACTTCAGCGAAGTCATCAATCCGTTTTGTCGCGCATTCAATCTTCGCAGCGTTTCGCCGTCGGCTAACAGCCGCGGCAACGCCATCAGGCTTTCCCGGTGCTCGGGGAAAATGTTTCCTGAACGAGTGGTAGTGGCGGTGCGAAAGCCCGCCTCCTTCGCCAAGCGAAATTCCCGCGCGCCGGCGGACTGTCGGTTGCCGAAAGGGTACGAAAAGTGGGAAATCTTCACTCCCAGCTCTTGTTCGAGCCGCCGTTTCGACTCGGTAATTTCGGTCCGGGCGTCGGCTTCGGGGAGCAGACTCAGTGGAAAGTGATTCACCGTGTGGGCTCCGATCGTGACCAACGGTTCTTTAGCCAGGATACGTAATTCGTCCCAATTGAGCGCCAATGTGGTCGCGAATCGCAAGGGGTCGATATGGCGTGCGGCGAAGAAGGCGCGAACGGCTTGCGGCGACCCCACTTCCGTGCGTAGGCGCGAAAACTCAAGGTCTAGCTCGGCGAGGGTCCTGCCCTGACGGTTCTGTAGCAGCCATTCCTCCAGGGCGTACCACCAGATGAGCGCGGTGTGGTCCGGAAATGACGTCGTCACGTAGAGGGCAAACGGAACGTTTAGGCTTTTGAGTAGTGGCAGGGCGTACTGGAGATTGTCGCGGTATCCGTCATCAAAAGTGATCGCCGCCACCTTACGCGTGACGGACTTATCCAAAGCTTCGGCCAACTCATCGAGTGAGACGAAAGCGTAGCCGCGCGACCGCAGATGCCGGACCGCGGCTTCCAGGTAATCGGGCGAGACTTCAATTTCTCGGTTCACCGGCAGCCGTGATTGCTGCGCTTCGGGAAGTACGCGGTGAAACATCAAAATGCTACCCATGCCGCGGAAGTAGGGGGCCAGCAAGGTGTCCCAGCGCATTTCGTAGAGGGCTCGTCGCAGGCCCAGCCGCGCCCAGGCCTTCGACTTCGTGATAATGGAGTGGCGTGTCATCTCGTCAGCGTCCCTGGCCCAACAGCACCACGCGGATTGTTTTAAACAGGATCGAGAAGTCGAGGAACAGCGAGTAGTTCTTGATGTAATACAGGTCGTACTGCAGCTTTTGCTTGGCATCCTCCACCGAGGCGCCGTAGGCGTACAGCACCTGCGCCCAGCCGGTAATGCCCGGGGCCACGAGGTGGCGAAGGTTGTAATGCGGAATACTGAGTTCGAGCTGCCGGTTGAACTCGGGGCGTTCCGGACGCGGCCCGATAAAACTCATTTCTCCGCGCAGCACGTTCCACAGCTGTGGAATCTCGTCGATGCGGGTGACGCGCAGTACTTTACCGATACGGGTGACGCGAGGATCGCGTTTCTGTGCCCACTGGGCGCCGCCGCTTTCGGCATCGATCACCATCGAGCGGAATTTATAGATGCGGAAGTTCTTCCCGTTCTTGCCCGTGCGCACCTGCCGGAAAAGCGCCGGTTTGCGCTCGAAGATCCAGATCGCCAGGAAAACCGACAGGGTGACCGGACTCGACAGCACCAGCAGGGTCATCGCGCACAGCAAATCGGCCAGTCGTTTGATGCGCAGGCCGATGGGGCTGTGGATTAGATCAAAACCGCTGGCCAACGCCAGCCACTGGCTTTGCACGTAACTGACCGGCACACGCATCCAGATCTGCTCGTAATACTCGGAAAGTTCGAAGATGCGCAGGCCGCGCAGCCGGGCATTCATCAGCTCTCCAACCAGCGAATTCGAAAGCAGATGCGCATCGGAGGCGATGATCACGCCCGACCAGTTTTGTTCGAGCCACGTCGACAGCGAATCCCATCCGCCAATGATCGGCAACCCGTCTACGGCGGTCGGCGCGTCGTCCACGAGAAAACAAAAACGCCCGGCTTCGTGCTCGATCTGCAGGTCTTTCCAGAAGCCCGCCAACGCCGGACGTTGTCCGATGACCAGCCACCGCAACCGCTCGCTGCGTTCGCTTAGCCACTTGTTCGCCTGGTAGCGCGAAAGGGCTCCCCATACCGCAAACAGCACGAAGGTTCCCAGCACCACGCCCCGGCCGGTAACGCCGCTTCGGTGGTGGGCACCGAGGTACATAATGCTGGTAATCATGC